>DATGGJ010000303.1:0-1630 GCA_035308585.1 Terriglobales bacterium | reverse complement strand
TTGAGCAGCGCGGCCACGATCAGAACCGCGATGCTGATCACGGACACGGGGTAGATCAAGGCCGACTTCACGGCGGCACGCAACTTCACCGCCTTTTCCACGTACTGCGCCAGGCGCTGCAGAATGGTATCGAGAATACCGCCGGTTTCGCCGGCTTCGATCATGTTGGTGCTCAGGTCATCGAAGACCTTGGGAAAACCGCGCATGGCATTGGCCAGCGTGGCCCCGCCTTCCACCGAGCTCCGTACGCCGGTGAGACACTTTTGAAACGAAGGGTTCTCCTGGTTGGCGGCCAGAATTTCCAGACACTGGACCAGGGGCAGGCCGGCGTCAATCATCACCGAGAACTGGCGGAAGAAGATGGCTATTTCCTTGGTCTTGACCTTGCCCGAGCCAAACGTAGGCAAGGCGAATTCCTTACCCTTCTCCTTGATGGCGCGGGGAGTAATGCGCTCGCGACGCAGTTGCGACGCCAGCATCTCCTTGCTGCCCGCCACCCGCTCGCCGGCTACTTTTTCTCCCGCCGCGTTCTTACCGCTAAATGTGAAGACTGGCATGGTCTAGATTGTCCCTTCTGTGAACTTGTTACGGCCCGCCGCGCGGCGCGCCGGTTCATTTTCATTTCTTAATGCTTGCCGGGAGCGGCCGCCTTCATGGCCTGCGCCCCGGTGGTGGTGCGGTTCAGCAGCCCCGCGCCGCGATTAATCATTTCCTGCAACTCTTCCGGCAAACTGGAGCGCTGCAGCGCCGTTTCCAGCGAAATCTGCCGGTTGGCGTAAGCCGTGGCCAGCGCCTGGTTGAAGGTCTGCATGCCGAACTTTTCCTGGCCCGACTGCATGGCCGAATAAATCTGGTGGATCTTGTCTTCGCGAATCAGATTCCGGATGGCCGGATTGGGCACCATGATCTCCATCGCCATGGCCCGTCCCTGCCCGTCCATTTTGGGCAGCAGGCTTTGGCAGAGAATGCCTTCCAGAACCAGCGAAAGCTGCGCCCGAATCTGGGGCTGCTGGTGGGCGGGAAACACGTCAATGATGCGGTTGATGGTGGAGGAGGCGGTGTTGGTGTGCAGCGTGCCGAAGGTCAGGTGACCGGTTTCGGCGATGCGCAGCGCCGATTCGATGGTCTCGAGATCGCGCATTTCGCCGATCAGCACCACATCCGGGTCTTCGCGCAGCGCCGCCCGCAGCGCGTCGGTAAACGACTTGGTATCCGAGTGCACCTCGCGCTGGTTGACCAGGCAGTTCTTGTTCTGGTGCACGAACTCGATGGGATCCTCGATGGTGAGGATGTGCTCGTGGCGCTCGCTGTTGATCTTGTCAATCATGGCCGCCAGGGTGGTGGATTTTCCCGAACCCGTCGGACCGGTCACCAGCACCAGCCCGCGCGGCTTGTCGCACAGCTTGGAAACCACCGCCGGCAGGCCCAGCTGGTTGAAGGACTTGATCTCAAAAGGAATAACGCGGAAAACGGCGCCGGTGGCGCCGCGCTGGTTGAAGCAATTGGCGCGGAAGCGGGCCAGCCCCTTCAATCCGAAGGAGAAGTCCAGTTCCAGGTTTTCCTCGAAGCGGTGCTTTTGCGCATCGGTCATCACGCTGTAAGCGAGCTGCTTGGTATCGGCGGGCGAAAG
>DATGGJ010000302.1:0-5624 GCA_035308585.1 Terriglobales bacterium | reverse complement strand
GGCCGCTGGCCCAGCGCGAAATCGGCTGTGGTGGTGCCGCCACAGTCGAAGCGCTGGCATGCAAGGCCATAGGCAGAGCTCCTCGGGAGATTGTACGGGAGGAGAAAGGCAAAAGTTCACCTCTAAGCGGTGGCTCATGTGCCCGCAATCAGGAGACTGCTTGCGAGGGTGCCGTCCGACAGGGTTGGCTGCCGCAAATGGATCTCGCGCGCAGCCCTGATCTTTCGCGAGTTGCACATGATGCCGTCCCGCCAGGGACGACGTGAAAGTAGCCCGCCAGTTTACTGGCGGGAATGCCTGCGCGGGGGTATCTACCGCGTGGCGCGGCCCTGTACCTGCGCCAGGAGTTTTTGCAGAATGATCTCAGGAGGCTCGGAGATGTCCACCACTAGGGCGTCGGCGGGCTCTTCCAGGTCGGCAAACTGGCTGGGCAGCATGCCCGCTTTCATGTAGTGCTCGCGCCGGTGCTGGATTCGCGCCGTGATCAGCTCCGGTGAGCCCTTCAGATAAACCCAGGTGAGGGCCGTTCCCTGCGCAAGGAAGTCACGGTATTGCTGCTTCAGGGCGGAACAGGCCACCACCAGGCATTGGCCGTGTTCGGCGGCCGCTACAATGTGGGCGCGGACAGCAGCCAGCCAGGGGGCGCGGTCGGCATCGGTGAGGGGGATGCCCCGGCTCATTTTCTCGATGTTAGCGGTGGGGTGAAGCGCATCGCCTTCCAGAAAATCGCAGTGCAGCGCCTCGGCCAGCAAGCTGCCGATGGTGGTTTTGCCGGAACCGGCCACGCCCATCACGATTACGATCACTGGAGCTCATCCCGCCTTGCGTTCCAGGTGTCCGCCGAACTGGTAGCGCATGGCGGAAAGCAGCTTATCGGCAAAATCGGCTTCGCCGCGCGAGGCGAAGCGCGCGAACAGCGCGCTGCTGAGCACGGGTGCGGGCGCCGACTCATCAATGGCGGCTGTGATTGTCCAGCGGCCTTCGCCGGAATCGGATACCCGGCCGGAAAAGCCGGACAAGTCAGGCTCTTCCAGCAGAGCCAGAGCCGTGAGGTCGAGCAGCCAGGAGGCGATGACGCTGCCGCGCCGCCACACCTCGGCGATGTCCGGCAAGTTTAAATCGTATTGATAATGCTCGGGATCGCGCAGGGGAGTGGTTTCAGCGTCCACGGCGCGCCCGCGCTTGCCCACGTTGGCATGTTTGAGGATGTTGAAGCCTTCGGCGTACGCGGCCATCAGGCCATACTCGATTCCGTTATGCACCATTTTGACGAAATGGCCGGCGCCGTTGGGACCGCAATGCAGATAGCCTTCCTCGGCGCTGCCCCCGGCCTTTTCCCGCCCCGGGGTGCGCGGCAGGCTGCCGCGGCCGGGCGCCAGGGTTTTGAAAATGGCGTCCAGGCGCTGCACCACTTCGCGCTCGCCGCCGATCATCTGGCAGTAGCCGCGCTCCAGGCCCCAAACACCGCCGCTGGTGCCCACGTCCACGTAGGAGAGCTTCTTCTCGCGCATTTCCTGGGCACGGCGGATATCGTCAATGTAATAGGAATTGCCGCCATCAATCACGGTGTCGCCCGGTTCCAGCCGCGGCGCCAGTTCCTGCAGCGTGCTATCCACCACCGCCGCCGGGACCATAAGCCACACGGCGCGTGGTTTCTTCAGCTTGCGCGCCAGGTCGTCGAGGGAGTCTGCGCCGGTGGCGCCCTCCCCCGCCATTTGTTTCACGCTGGCCGGATTCATGTCGAACACCACACACTGGTGGCCGCCGCGCATCAGGCGTCGCACCATGTTCGATCCCATCCTGCCCAGGCCAATCATTCCCAGTTGCATCACGCGCTCCTTATCATCAAATCGCAAAACGATATGGTATACGCAACCGCGGGGCCCTGTGTGACAGTGGCGAAGTATAGGGGTAAGTTGGCCTGGCACACAGAGTTATGAGCAAGCCGCCGTTGAGGGCCCGGCGTGCGACGGAAAAGCGGTCAACCATCATCTAACCACTTCAGGTACTTTGAGTGTTGCGGAGCCGGCGGTTTCTCTTCCGTCTGCGCCGAACTATATGACAGCCGATTTCTGGCGTACACTTACGCGCACAATGAGACGGATTATCGTCTTTGTTTTGTTGTTGACGGGGGCGGTGGCGGCGCAGGATGTGGAGACCATTATCCAGCGCTCGGTGCAGGCCAATGAGAGTGACTGGGCGGCCGACCCGCAATACGATCACTATGAAACCGACCAGGAAGACGGCAATCCGCCGCAGACCTTTGAAGTCCAAATGCTTCTTGGTTCTCCTTACAAACGGCTGGTGGCGGTAAATGGCAAGGAGTTGTCGGCCGAGCAGCAGGCTTCCGAGCAGCGCAAAATGCAGCAGGCCATCGCTCGCCGGCAGGCGGAAACTCCGCAGCAGCGGGCGCAGCGCATCGCGCAGTGGGAGAAGGACCGCAAACGCGACCATCTGCTTATGGAGCAGCTGACCAAAGCCTTCAATTTCAAGCTGCTGGGTGAGCAGCAACTGGGTCCCTACCGGGTTTTCACGCTGAAAGCCACGCCCCGGCCGGACTACAAACCGCCCAACATGCAGGCCCAGGTTTTGACCGGGATGCAGGGCAAATTGTGGATTGATACCAAGACCTTCCAGTGGGTGAAGGTGCAAGCCAAGGTGATCCAACCGGTTTCCATCGAAGGTTTCCTGGCGACAGTTGAGCCGGGAACCCATTTTGAACTGGAAAAAGCGCCGGTAGCCGAAGGCGTGTGGGAGCCCGTGCATTTTTCCATGAAGGCGCAGGCCAAGGTGCTCTTTCTCTTTCACCATCGCAGCCAGGAAAACGACGTCTACTTCGGCTATCGGAAAAGCCGCGACCAGTGGTCACTGGCCAGCAGAACCACTGGCCTGTAAAGGCAGTGGCGGTAGCGAGTAGCGCTCTCGGTTCCTGGCGCGGCCTTCAGCCTTAAAGCTGCGCGCGTACTCCCTCTGCGCTGAAGGATCTTCATTCCCAAGGCGGGACGCGGGGCGAGGACGCCCGCGCCACACAACGGACAGTGGCAACTGGTTTTCGGTGTTCGCGCCCGCACACCGCTGTCCGGAAACGGACACCCAGCCCGGCAGTCCGGCGCGTATTCCCTCTATTAATCAACAAGTTAGCGCCATAATCGTTGGCACGCGGCGTGCCCTGAATCTCGGTGATGGATATCGCCCGCCCAGCAACTGTAGCCCGCCAACGAAAACGCCGGCGGATCGTCTATGGAGCCTTAGGAGTGGTGGTCGTGGCCCTGGTCACCATGGGACTCTCGCGCCTGAAGCCGGCGGCTCCCGGCGTGGACCGCTCGACGGTGTGGATAGATACCGTGAAGCGCGGCCCCATGCTGCGCCAGGTGCGCGGGCTGGGCACCCTGACCCCGGTGGACATTCAATGGATTCCGGCGGCCACCGATGGGCGGGTCGAAAAAATCCCGGTTTTGCCGGGAACCGCAGTGCAGCCCAATACCGTATTACTGATTTTGACGAATCCGCAGTTGATGCAGGAAGCCCTGGACGCCAACTTGAAGCTAAAGGCCGCCCAAGCCGACTACAAGAACCTGGAAGCGCAACTGGAGAGCCAGGTGTTGACGCAGAAGTCGCTGGTGGCGCAGGTGAGCGCGGAGTACAACGAAGCGCGCATGCAGGCGGAAACCGACCAGCAACTCAACAAACTGGGCGTCATTTCCGACCTGAATCGCAAGATTGCCGATGGCAAGGCGCAGCAGCTGCAAACCCGCGACCAGATCGAGCAGGAACGGCTGACCAACAGCAACAGGGTGCTGCAGGCGCAACTACTGGCCAAGCAGGCGGAAATCGAGCAGGACCGCGCCCTGTCCCAGTTAAAACAAACCCAGGTGCAGAACCTGGTGGTGCGGGCGGGAATCAAGGGAGTTCTGCAGGAGCAGCCACTGAAAGTCGGACAGTGGGTGACGCCGGGAACCACCCTGGCCAAGGTGGTCCAGCCCGATCATTTGAAGGCGGAGCTGAAGATTCCGGAAACCCAGGCCAAAGACATTCAGTTGAACCAGCCGGCTTCGGTGGACACGCACAATGGCGTCATCGCCGGACACGTGATGCGCATTGACCCCGCGGTCTACAACGGCACGGTTACGGTTGATGTGATGCTGGACGACCCCCTGCCGCCGGGCGCCCGGCCGGATTTGAGCGTGGACGGCACCATTGACCTGGAACGGCTGAGCAACGTTCTGTATGTAGGACGGCCGGCTTTCGGACAGGAAAACAGCACCGTAGGAATGTTCGTGCTGCAGCCCGACGGCAAGACGGCGGTACGCGCGCAAGTCAAACTGGGACGCAGCTCGGTGAATACGGTGGAAATCCTGGGCGGCCTGAAAGATGGCGACCAGGTCATCCTTTCCGACATGTCACGCTGGGACAATTTTGATCGCATCCGCCTGGAATAGCGAGGAAACACGCATGAATGCAACCGCACCCACCCCCGGACAGCAACTGATCCGCATGGATACCATCAACAAAGTCTTCTACACCGACGAGGTGGAGACGCACGCTCTCTCCGGCATCCAGCTGGAGGTGCGCAAAGGCGAATACGTGGCCATCGCCGGGCCTTCGGGCTCGGGCAAGTCCACGTTGCTCTCCATTATCGGGCTGCTGGATTCGCCTTCCGAGGGCGAATACTGGCTGAACGGGAGCCAGGTGGCCAACCTCAACATCAACGAGCGCTCGCGCATCCGTAACCGCGAGATCGGCTTCATCTTCCAGAACTTCAACCTGATCGGCGACCTCACGGTGTACGAAAACGTCGAGCTGCCGCTCACCTATCGCGGCATGTCGGGCGTGGAACGCAAGAAGCGGGTGCTGGAGGCGCTGGAACGGGTGGGCATGAGCCACCGGCTCAAACACTATCCCTCCCAGCTTTCCGGGGGCCAGCAGCAGCGCGTGGCGGTGGCGCGCGCGCTGGGCGGCAGTCCCTCCATCATGCTGGCCGATGAGCCCACCGGCAACCTGGACTCGCGCAACGCGGAGAACATCATGGAGCTGCTGCGCGAGCTGCACCGAGAAGGTTCCACCATCTGCATGGTGACCCACGACCCGCGCTTCGCCCGCCACGCGGAGCGCACCATCCACCTGTTTGACGGACGCGTGGTGGAGGAAACCGTCGAAGTGAACTAGGCTCTCAGTCCGTCAAATTTCGTCCTGTTACGCGAACACAGGGGGCCGTTTTGTCTCTAAAACAAGCACAGGCGAGGACGCCTGAGCCTGCGTGATTAGAGGAACATATGGAAACCTTGCTGCAGGACTTCCGCTATGGGCTGCGCATGCTGCGCAAGTCGCCGGGATTTACGGCGTTGGCGGTGATCACGCTGGCGCTGGGCATCGGCGCGACCACGGCGATTTTCAGCGTGGTCTATGGCGTGCTGCTGCGTCCGCTTGCGTACGACCATCCCGAGCAGATTGTCGAACTGCACGAGGTCAACGCCCAAGGCGGAGAGATGCACTTCGCCGATCCCAACTTTGAAGACGTGCAATCGCAAGCCCGTTCGCTGCAGGGGGTGGCGGAATACAACTCGGGCACCGAATCCGTCTCTGGCGGCACGGAACCTACCCGCGTCACCGTGGCTGCGGTTTCA
>DATGGJ010000301.1:0-3759 GCA_035308585.1 Terriglobales bacterium | reverse complement strand
CCGCAACAGTCTGGGGCACTACGATCCCGCCCACAACACCATCGTGGTCAGCCGCATCTTCGACCACCCCCTGGTTCCCCGCTATGCCGTGGAATATCTCCTCTACCATGAGATGCTGCACCTGAAGCATCCGGTGAAGCTGCGCGGCAGCCGCCGCTGCGTGCATTCCCCGGAATTCCAGGCGGAAGAGCGGATGTTCCCGGAACTGGAGCAGGCGAAGGCGTTCTTGAAGAGGCTGTAAGAAACAAGTTTCGAGTTTCAAGTTTCAAAATCAAGAACATTCACCGCCGAGAACGCCGAGCTCGCCGAGAGTTCCCTCTCCTTAAGGCCTTGAAGATTTATAGGTGCGCTGTCGCGATCCAATTGACTCAAGAAAATGAAATGCTCTGTGTTCTTTGCGTCTCGGCGGTTTTAGTTTTTCCTTGAAACTTGAAACCTGAAACTCGAAACTACCCTTTACGCCGCCAGTTCCGGCACCGGCTGCTCTTCCTGCCCGGCCACCCGTGCCCAAACCTCTCGAGCGCACTCCACGCGGAACAGCGGCACCTGCGATGTCGCCAGGCGGGTTTTGTGCGGCTGCTCGCCCGTCATGTAGTCGCAGTTCAGCCCTTCCTCCAGGCTCTGGCGAGTCGCCTCGAACAGCAATACCATCCCCGGGGAATAGCGGGCCCAGGAATGGTCGTAGTAGGTGGTGTAGAAACGGCGGGTGTCGCCGTCACGAAACGTAACCAGCGCGGCCACCAGGGTCGCGCCCTGGGTGAGGCTATACACCTGGCAGGGCGCCGGACCGTTTTCCGCGGCCGCCACCAGGAAATTGATGCGCGCCGAATCGCGGAACAGATTGGCGGGAACCTGTGCCGCCTTGAGCTGGTAAATGCGCCGCAGGAACTCCGCGGAGGGCCGCGACTCGCGGCGGAATTCCACTCCCAGGCGGAGGATCTTGCGCCAGCGGCTGCCCATTCGGCCATGCGCCGCCGCCAGTTGTTCGGCGGAAGTATCGCGGGCGAGCACCCAGGGGGCGCCGACAAACGGGTGGGGAGAGAAATCTTCCCAGGCGCGGCAACGCTCCTGCCCGCGCAGGGCGGCAAAGAAGAGCGGCAGCTTGAGCGCGGCCACTTCCTGCCAGGCCTGGCGCAGCACGGCCGGATCGCCCTCGGAGAGCACGTCGCGGTAATCAAACAGCGCTTCCCCCAGCAGGGTAAAACCATGGTCGGCTATGGCGCCGGGAATGAGCGCCGTGCCGGCGTCGCCCTCAAGCAGAACCACGTAAGGCTCTTCCCGTGCAGCAAACACCTGCGCCGCCAGGCGGTTCCAGGAAAAGCTTTGGAATAGGGTTGGGGCCGGGCTGGCGCCGTAGAGGCGATCCCAGACCGGGCGCAGGCGGTCTATTTCGGCGGGCGAGCGCGCGACAACTCTGCGAAGCAAACGCCTCCCTCCTCGAACGTGCAATGGTTAGACGCAGGCCAAGCGCGGCTGGATGTTTTACGCGGGCGGGATTTCGCTTCCCGATCAGGGCGCCGGTCCGCCGTCGCCCGCGACCATTCGCCGGGCTGGAGATACCGTGGAATGCGGATCGCAACCGTCTGTGACCACACGCGTTGACCGGAGTGGGCGGGGGCAGTATGCTGGAGAAGTTGAAAATGAAATTCATTTTCAATTTGCCCGCTCCCCTTTGCCATGATTGACGCTTTCATCATCACCCTGCGCGAAGGCGTGGAGGCCGCACTTATCGTCGGCATCACCCTCGCCTACCTGGCCAAGATCGGCCGCAACGACCTGCGCCGCGCCGTCTACGCCGCTCTCGCCGCCGCTTTCCTGGGCAGCATTGGCGCCGCCCTTATCGTCTCCCGCCTCGACCTGAACCAGGACATCCTGGAAGGCTGGGTTATGCTGGCCGCCGCCTTCTTCGTGGTCACCATGGTGGTCTTCATGATGAAGACCGCTCGCAGCATGAAGGGCAAAATCGAGGGCAAGGTCGGCCTGCTGGCTGACCGCGGCTCGCAGCTCGGCCTGTTCCTGTTCGTGTTCCTTATGGTCCTGCGCGAAGGGGTGGAAACGGTGCTCATCCTCTCCGCCGTTTCCCTGAATTCCAGCGCCCTCATGAGCTTTTTGGGCACGTTGCTGGGCGTGGCTCTGGCGGTGGTGTTCGGCGTCATGTTCGTGAAAGGCTCGGTGCGCATCAACCTGCGCAAATTCTTCCGCGTCACCAGCGTGATCCTGATCTTCGTGGGCGTGCAGCTGGTAGTCTCCGGCCTGCACGAGCTCTCGGAAAACGGCGTGCTGCCCTCCAGCAAGCGGGAGATGGCGCTGATTGGGCCCATTGTCACCAACGAGGTGTTCTTCTTTGTGACCATCCTGGCGCTGGCCGCGCTGATGGTGCTGTTTGAAATGAAGCGCCGCCAGCCCGGCTCCGAACCGGCCTCCGCCGCCGAGCGCCGCAAGGCCCTGTGGAGCGCCCGCCGCGAGCGCCTGTGGATGGTTTCCGTTTATGCCAGCTGCTTTCTCTTCATTGTGCTGGTGACCGCGGAATTCGTTTATACCAAGAGCGTGAGCGCGCTCTCCCCCGCCACACCCGTGGCCTTCAGCAATGGGCGGCTGAGCATCCCTGTGTCCCAGGTTGCCGATGGCGACCTGCATCGCTTTGTCGCCCTGGAACATGGTTTCCCGGTGCGCTTCCTGCTTTATCGCAAGCCCGATGGCAGCATGGCCACCGTGTTCGACGCCTGCGAAATCTGCGGCGGCGTGGGTTATTACAAGACCAGCCAGGGCGTGGTTTGCAAGAACTGCGGCGCGCCCATCAACAGCGCGACTGTGGGCCATCCCGGGGGTTGCAATCCCGTTCCCCTGCAGGCCACGGTGAATGGCGGGATGGTGCTGATCACGGAGGCGGAAGTGGCGGCGGGGAGCCGCTACTTCCAGAAATAGTGCATGTTTCCCCGCCTGGTTTTTGAATCCTTCCGGCGTCAGCGTCGGCGCAAGCTGCTGGCCGGGGTGGCCATTGCCCTGGGCGTGGCCGTGGCCACGGCCATGATCGCGGTAGCCACCAACATCGGCGATAAGATCAGCCAGGAACTGCGCAGCTACGGCGCCAACCTGCTCATCACACCCCAAGCGGATACGCTGGATGTGGAGATCGGCGGCGTGGACCTGAAGCCGCCCAGCGACGGCGCTTTCCTTAAGGAGGCCGACCTGCCCGGAATCAAGGGCACGTTCTGGAAAAACAATATTGTCGGCTTTGCTCCCATGCTGCCGGTGCGGGCGAATCTTGGCGCCGGCAGGCAATCGGAGCCATTGGAAGTGCTCGGCACCTGGTTCGCTAAGCAGCTAGCCTACGATCATGAGTCGTTTGTCACCGGCGTGCGCACCACCAATCCCTGGTGGAAGGTGAGCGGCGCCTGGCCCAGCGATGATTCCTCCGACGTGCTTCTGGGCAGAGATCTGGCGGACAAACTGGGGCGGCGGCCCGGCGACCCCATCGAAATTAACGGCCAGCTTCACCGTGTTGCCGGCATCCTGACCACAGGCGGCGCGGAAGACGAGCAGGTGGTCGCCCCGCTGCACCTGGCGCAGCAGATCATGGGGCGCCCGGGCGCGGTCCGCCGGGTATTAGTCAGCGCTCTGACCAAGCCGGAAGACGCCCTCGCCCTGCGCGACCCCAGGACCATGTCGCCGGCCATGCTGGAAAAGTGGTCGTGCTCGCCTTACGTGCAGTCCATAGCCTATGTGCTGCAGAAGGCGATTCCCCACTCGCGGGTGGAA
>DATGGJ010000300.1:0-3598 GCA_035308585.1 Terriglobales bacterium | reverse complement strand
GCGAAGCCTGGTCCTCGGGTGCCCAGAGTGGTTTGGGTTTGCTCATGACACGTGGGAACGGTGAACACACAGAATAAATGAAGGACGGATAGCTGAAAGAGGGGTGCTCGAAATCCTAATAGGCCGGGGGACAGTGGCGTGCGCCGGCCGGTTCAGCGCCTTCTGAACCGCCGGAAGGAACCCGGCGTTCCAAGCTTACAGCCGGCCGGCGACGACAGCGGCAATCTGCTTGCCGGCCTCGGCATTCTGGCCGGCCATGCGCAGGTCAATGTTCACCATGACGTCGCCCTTGCGCATCATTATGCCGGAGCCCATGGGCTCGACATAGGCCTCGTCGCCCACGCCAGAAATGGGCGTGAATGTGTCCATGCCTCCGGCAATGCTCTTCAGGGCGCCATGACTGAGCTTCATGGCCAGGGTGCCCCCTTCCCACGTTACGTCAACCACCATCCGCTTCGAGCCGCCAAAATCGTACATGCAATTGCTGCCTTCGTTCTGCACGTTCACGACGGGAGCGTGAAATGCCGCTCCCACTTCCGCTTTGGTGGCCAACCGGCATGCGTCGCGGTTGCCCTGGTAGGGGGTCGTCTTCAAGGTCTGCGAGAACTCCTGGGCGCGCTTTCTGACCCGGTAACCGATGTAGAAGCAGCTGCCCGCCGCCGCGAGCACAAAAAAGGCAAACACTCCCAGCAGGGCAAAAATAATTTTGGCCGCGCTGCCGCCGCCCTTGGGGGCTGACGCTGCGGTTGTCGTGGAGCTGGGAGCGGTGGGGACCGAAGACTGTGCCGCCGAGGGTTGGCCGCTTGTGACAGTTTGCCCGCATTGCGCGCAGAACTTGGCTCCCGGGTCTAGTTTGCCGCCGCAACTCACGCAGAATGCGCCCATACATCACCCCATTGGCTGAATTTTGTTGTGCTTAGGTCCAACGGCCTCGGGAATGAATGATTCTCCCGTCTGACGCTGGAAGTACAGGGCCCGAATGCGTGAATACCTGGCTTGATACGCCCGAAGCGCGCACATCTTGCCGCGTTTTCGGCAGAGAGTCAAGTGGCCAGCAGTGCGCCGCCACCCAATCAAGAGGAGCTGTTCAGGACGGAGAGGTATTTGCGGTACTGCAGGCGCACATCAATGTACTGGTCGTGGCGGAGCTGCAGTTCGTCGGCAATCAGGCGGATCTCCCGGTCTTCTACCGAGGAGACGGAGTTATCGGCGGCGGCAACGGCAAACAGACAGTTGAGCAGCGACAGTTTCTGTTCCTCCGTGGCCATGCGGTTAAATTCCTCGGTCACCAGAAAGTTCTCCGTGCCGCCGAACAACACCGTCTGCGTTTTGGCGATCTGGACCACCAGGACCGCGTGCTCCTCGGGCATGCCGCTAAGCTGTTGGACCAGAGCTTCCATCTCCCGGGTCTCGGCCTCGCTTATATTCATATCGGCGTTCGCCACCCGCGCCAGAATGTAGGCATAAGCGGCGGTATACCGGGCCTGCTGCGGCTCCATCTGGTCCAATGCGTGAACAATCTTGCGTACGGTATCGGTATCGTGGTGGCTGGAGTCTTCGGCGTGTTTTCTCAACGAGTGCAGAATCTTCGCAATTGACATAAGGCTTCGGGGCTTTCAGCCAGAGGGCGCTCTGCCATCCCCAATATCTATTCTAAGCCCGTCTATTCCAGCAGCCGCTTGTCCCACGGGTAATCGCGATGCGACACGATGCGCACCTGGCTGGCCTGGGGATGATGAGGATTCAACAGCAGGTTGAACGTCTCCGGAACAATGGCGGAGGGAACCCGCAGCAGGGCAGTGACTCGGGAGCGCAGCCACTCATCACCCAGCTTGCGGGTGGCGAGCAGGTCCTGGGTCCAATTCTGGCCCAGGTTGGCCTTGCCAATTTCCTGCCGCGAGATGTCATCCGGCGCTTCCGCCTTGAGCAGCTTGTAGCTCCCGGGCATATGAGCAGGGTCGAGCTCCAGGTGAACCAGCACTTCCACCAGCGCTCCGGCGGGCGTCTCCGCCAAATAGAGCACAGGATGGCCCTGGGTGTGCCAGCGGGCGGAGGCGATAAGGCCGCCCTCCCCATCCAGCGTGGCGTGATTGCTGATGCGCCACAGCAGCATCAGGCGAACATGCCTTCGTCAATCTGTATGAGCATCTGTTCTACCAGGCGCCCACCGGTTTCGGTGGCCAGCATTTCCATGGGGGTGCGCCCCTGGAAACGCCGGCGGGGAGCGCGCAGCCAAGCCAGGGCGGCGGCTTCATCGCCCATCACCAGTTGGGCCCGGGCCAGGATGCGGGCGGTGCGCACGGCGCGCTCCGACTCCTCACGGGAGAGCGGCTCGTGACGGCTGCGGCGATGCTTGAGGGTGCGCGGCGGAATGATCACGCTCGCGATTTCATGGCGCGAGAGCCCGCGCTGTTGCAGCCGATTGAGCACCCGGATGGGCAGGCCGCGCTCCACCAGGCGCACCACTTCCTGCTCCGAGCCCGCCTTGGCGCCCAGCCAGTCCACGAAGTAATCGTTGAGAGTTTTTGCGGCAGTGGCCATGTTCACCCATGGACATTATGCCACAAAAAATGCGGCAAAGTGTCCACTCAATGAGCCAGGAAGGCCGGCCTTGCCAGCTAAGTTCCTTAAATACATTCAGTTCGCGCTAGTTCTGAGACCAGGCGTGACTTTGCACATCTCCTGATTTTCCTGCCGGGGGCGTCGCTCCGGCGGCCGCCGAGTGCACCGCCTCCTCCGGCGGCAGGTCGAGCTTCAGCAGCTTGGAGGGGTCCAGATACATTCCTTCCCATCTCACCGCCAGGTGCAGATGGGGCCCGGTGGCCCGGCCCGTAGCTCCGCTGAGGCCGAGGAGTTGTCCCCGGCGAACCCTTTGTCCCCTTCTCACCTTGAATTTTGAAAGATGCATGTAGAGGGTCATCAACCCTTCTCCATGGTCCACGATTACGCAATTGCCTTCGAAGAACAGCCGCCGTGCTAACAGGACCGTACCGGCGTTCGCGGCTACCACTCGGGTACCGCGCGGGGCGTGGTAATCCAGGCCCTGGTGCTCCCTCTTCAATTCGCCGTTGAAAACACGCCTGACTCCGAACTCCTCCGTAATCGGTTCCCGCACCGGAGCTACGAATGATCCACTCCATAACTGCGCGTCGCTGCTCTCGCCAAAGACATGACGTTTGAGAATTTCCTCTTTCCTGATGCGTTTTAGCAACCTGCGGCTGGGAGCGGTGAACCGGTGCTGGACTTTCAGCTCCACCGTCGGGTAGGGCTGGCTCGCCACCTCAAGTTCCTGTTCGAACGGCACTGCGGCGCCCGTATCCGCGCGTCCTTCGAGGCTTAACCTGTACTTCCCCGGAGCGGCGTTCAGACCCACGCCAAACAGCGCGTACCAGCAGCCGCTGCCAGAATCGAAGCTGAAGAAGATCTTGTGGCCCATCCACGAACCGCCCAGCGCTTGCAGTTTGACCGGCGGCGCCACATATAGGACGGCCGGCGCGCCATTTACCAGGGTGGCGGGTTCTGAGCGCACCTGCCACGCGCTGGTTGCCTCCGCGGCGGGAGTTGCGGCTTGTGAAGCCTGGGCAGCAGAGAACTGGCC
>DATGGJ010000299.1:0-3528 GCA_035308585.1 Terriglobales bacterium | reverse complement strand
ATCGTCAAGGAGCAGGTGATGACCGCTGCCGCTGCGGGCAACAAATTGCCTGTGAGTGCTAAGTGGTTGAGTAAGAGTGACTTTGGCTTCAATCATGGTGTTCTCCCTCGTGCCGGATCACACCTATAAATGCAGCCCGTGGCGATTTGTTACAGGGGACGCCGGGATGAAGCGTTGGTCTTCACTCAGTGTAAAGAGGGATTAGCTTGCTGCTGAGCATTTGCGTTGTGGGTGGAGCAGCGCTTTGGCGCTGCATTCAATAGCCCCCCGCTCAAGACCGCGACCACCTGGCAGCAGATGTAGAACAAAAAAGCCCGCCGTGTGGCGGGCCTGTCCAAAAGGAACTCTGATTTACTGGTGAGCCGAAGGGTGCTCCGTCGCAGGCGCGGGTATCGGCGCCATGGGTTGCGTGCCGGCGACCCCAACCTCCGGCAGCGGTCGCTCCAGCGCCAGTGCCAGCACCTGGTCCATGGTGTCCACGAACTGCAGCTTCATGACATTGCGCAGGTTCTCGGGCACGTCAGGCAGATCTTTCTCGTTTTCCTTGGGCAGAATCACCTCAAACAGCCCGGCGCGATGCGCCGCCAGCAGTTTCTCTTTTAATCCGCCGATGGGCAGCACCTTGCCCCGCAGCGTGATCTCGCCGGTCATAGCCAGGTCGCGGCGCACGGGAATGCCGCTGAGCGCGCTGGCAATGGCGGTGCCGATGGTGATGCCGGCCGACGGGCCGTCCTTGGGAATGGCGCCTTCGGGCACGTGCACGTGGATATCGAGGTTGCGGTAGAACTCGCGCGGCAGCCCCAGGCGCGCAGCCCGGGAGCGCACATACGACATGGCGGCCTGCGCTGACTCCTGCATCACGTCACCCAATTTGCCGGTCAGCAGCAGCTTGCCCTTGCCGTCCACCACGGTCACTTCCGTGGTCAGGATGGAACCGCCCACCTCGGTCCAGGCCAGCCCGTTGACCAGACCCACCTCGTTCTTCTCGTGCACCGCCAGGTCGCGGAACTTGGGCACGCCCAGAAATTCCTCGATGTTGTCGCCCGTAATCTTGATGGTGTAGCTCTCGCCCTCTTTCACCACCCGCCGCGCCACTTTGCGGGAGACGTTGCCGATCTCGCGCTCCAGGTTGCGCACCCCGGCTTCGCGGGTGTAGGCGCGGATGATGCTGGTAATCGCCTCCTCGGAGAAGATGATGTTCTTATCTGTCAGCCCCGCCTGTTCGCGCTGCTTGCGCACCAGGAACTGCTTGGCGATTTCAATCTTCTCCGCCTCGGTGTAACCGTGCAGGCGCAGCACTTCCATGCGGTCCTGCAGGGCGGGCGGAATGGTGTGCATCACGTTGGCGGTGGCGATGAAGAAGACCTGGGAAAGGTCGTACTCCACGTCCAGGTAGTGGTCCACGAACATGAAATTCTGCTCGGGGTCGAGCACTTCCAGCAGCGCCGCCGAGGGGTCGCCGCGGAAGTCCATGGACATCTTGTCCACCTCATCCAGCATGAACACCGGGTTCTTGGTGCCCGCCTTCTTCATCATCTGGATGATCTGGCCGGGCAGGGCGCCGATGTAGGTGCGGCGATGGCCGCGAATTTCCGCTTCGTCGCGCACCCCGCCCAGCGACATGCGCACAAACTTGCGCCCCGTGGCCTTGGCGATGGACATGCCCAGCGAGGTCTTGCCCACTCCCGGAGGCCCGACAAAGCACAGGATGGAGCCTTTGGGATTCTTCACCAGCTGGCGCACCGCCAGAAACTCCAGGATGCGCTCCTTGATCTTCTCCAGCCCGTAATGGTCTTCGTTGAGCACCTTCTCCGCGCGCGAGATGTTGCGGATTTCCTTGGAGCGCTTCTTCCAGGGCACGGCCAGCAGCCAGTCCAGGTAGTTGCGGGAAACCGTGGACTCGGCCGACATGGGCGGCATGGCCTCCAGTTTCTTCAGTTCCTGGATGGCCTTTTCGTGAACTTCCTTGGGCATGCCGGCGGCGTCAACCTTCTTCTTCAGTTCGTCGAACTCGCTCTTTTCGCCCCGGCCCAGTTCCTTCTGGATGGCCTTGATCTTTTCGTTGAGGTAATACTCTTTCTGCGCCCGCTCCATCTGCCGCTTCACCCGCGACTGGATGGTGCGGTCCATGTTGAGCTTCTCGATTTCAATATCCAGCACGTCGGCGATGCGGTTCAGGCGCTCGGCGGGATCGAAAATCTCCAGCAGTTCCTGCTTTTCCTCGATGGAGAGCTGCAGGTTGGCGGCGATGGTATCGGTCAGCTTGGCCGGATCTTCCATGCGCACGGCCGCGATCATGGTCTCGTAATTCAGCGACTGGCAGAGCTTCACGTACTGCTCAAACAGGGAAGTTACCCGCTGCATGCCGGCTTCAATGGCGGGCGTGGTTTCCAGGTTGTAGCGCGCCAGGCGGACGCTGGCTTCCATGAAGCCGTCATTCTCCGTGACCTGCAGAATCTTGCCCCGCTCGATTCCTTCCACCAGCACCTTGATGTTGCCGTCGGGCAGCTTCAGGCTCTGCACGATGTTGACCACCGTGCCCACCTGGTAGATTTCGTTGGGCTTGGGCTCGTCAATGCTGGCGTCGTGCTGAGTGGCGAGGAAGATTTTCTTGTCCGCGGCCAGCGCCTCTTCCAGGGCGCGCACGCTGGAGGAGCGGCCCACCACGAAGGGAGTCATCATGTAGGGAAAGATGACCACGTCCCGGATGGGCATCATGGGCAGCTTTCTAGTCTCGAATTTTTCCTTGGTGGTCACCGTGGCTCCCTGGTCTGTTAGATTCGTTCCGCTTGCGCTCTGCCTTACGCTATTATCCCGCCTTTTCCATCATGGGGATGGAAACGTCGCGTTTCTCCACCATCTCGCGGGTAACCTCGAAGTCCTTTACCCGCTTCTGACCGGGGAGATGGTACATCAATTCCAGCATTAATTCTTCCAGGATCATGCGCAGGCCGCGGGCGCCCACCTTGCGGTTCATGGCCTCGCGGGCCACGGCGCGCAGGGCGTCTTCGCTGAACTTCAGGCGCACATTCTCGAACTCGAACAGCCGCTGGTACTGCTTCACGATGGCGTTCTTGGGCTTGGTCAGGATTTCGATCAGCGCCGCTTCGTCCAGGTCATCCAGCACGCCCACCACCGGCATGCGGCCCACAAACTCCGGGATAAGCCCGAATTTGATCAGGTCCTGGGGCTGCGCCTGGGCCAGCAGCGCGGTATCACGCTTCTTGCCGGCCGCCACGTCCTGCTGCTCGCCCTCCTCCCCCGCCTTGAACCCCATGGCCTTCTTGCCTACCCGGCGCGACACGATCTTTTCCAGCCCCACGAAGGCGCCGCCACAGATAAATAGGATGTTGGTGGTGTCCACCGGGGTGAATTCCTGATGGGGATGCTTGCGCCCGCCCTGCGGCGGCACGTTGGCGATGGTGCCTTCCAGGATCTTGAGCAGGGCCTGCTGCACGCCTTCGCCGGAGACGTCGCGGGTAATGGACGGGTTTTCGTCCTTGCGCCCGATCTTGTCCACCTCGTCTA
>DATGGJ010000298.1:0-5994 GCA_035308585.1 Terriglobales bacterium | reverse complement strand
AACAAAGATGCAGGTTCCTATGTTGCAAAGAAAGATGAATCACTGCTGCTGTCGGACTTGGGCCGACTTGGGCTTCCTGTCCTCAAGATCAGGGTGATCGGGAGCTCCGGACTGAGAACTCCCGGTGGCCGTGATCGCATCTTCTGTGGATGCGAATCGACACGGGACGAATTGAATAACAAACTGGGCTTCGTAGGAGCTCCGGAACCTGGTAAATGTATGGCAATTGGCAAATGCGCTCGTTGCTGCAGACTTTTGCTGCCTTAAGGCCGAGCGAAATTGAAAAAATAAGGCCTCACAGTATCTCAATGCAGGATCTCCGCACTGTAGTAAAACTGTAGTAGTTCCATGCTCAGAACGCATCAACTACCATCAACAACAATCAGAACACTGGGCTGGTAAGCTATTGAGAAATCGGTTAGAGTAGGAACTTTACATATCGGATCAGATTCCGCCTGTGTTCTTGAAACCGCTGTGCCCGAAGGGGTACCGGGGTTTCCAATCCCTCTCCCTCCGCCAGGCTTCAGGCGGCAAAGGAATCGGTGAGCTTCTTGGCGCGCTTGCGGAAGACGACGCGCACCTCGTCCCGCCAGTGCTCATCAATGGCAGCAAGCGTCCATTCGACTTGGGGGGCGAGAAAGCGCAGCAAGGCGTCAGTGGCAGGATGGATGTGCAGGGCCGGCGCCACCAGGATGAGCAGGGGCGCACTGGGCGCCAGTTCGATGCCGGGAAAATAGCCGAAGCGGGTAAATTCGCCGCGGGCATGGTGCCAGTTAACGCGAGCCCAGTAGTCCACGCCTTGCAGCGGCAGGTGGATGTCCTCTTCGGCTTTAAGTTCGACGACGGCCAGGCGGCGCTCGCGGGTAGCAGCCAGCAGGTCAATCATGGCGCGGTCGGCGGCTGAAAAAGCCGGCACCTGCGAATAGACGGGAGCGGAGGCCAGGCGATCATCCACGCTGCTCACGTCCTTCCTGACCAGCGACTCCAGCCAGCGCTCGGGATGCATGCGCCAGCAGGGATGATCACGCGGGCCGCCGCAGCGCCGCACATTGGACAACTGCTGCAGCAGGCTTTCGAATTGCGCGGTGTTCTGGGCGGTGAGAGCGGTCTCTGCCGCGCCCGTGCCAAACACGATTTCCTGCCGATTGCGAAAGCCTTCAGGCGCCACGCGGGCGCGGGCAAACTCCAGGCCGTGCAGGCGAAAAGCAATCTCTCCCGCGGAGAGCACAGCCACTTCCACATCCGGGCAAAGCGCCGCAATCTGCTCGATGGAGGCGGCGAAACGCCGGCGGGCGGCGGCTTGATCGCAGCAGTGCAGCAGATGGGTGGCCAAGTTGCCGCGGTCGGCGGTGTCGAGTTGGGTCAGGCCCTCCTCGCGCTCATCGAGTTCATAAAGCTGCCACTTGGCGGCCTCGCGGTCGAGGTGGGCCATGCGCTCGCGCACCACCGCCGAGCGCCCTGCTGGAGCCAGCAACTTCAGGCCTTCGACCTGCAGGTTGGTGAGCGATTCGCGGCAGGCATTGAGCCATAGCATCCCGAAGGTGAGAGCGGCATCCACCGAGGCTTGGGTTTCATCGGCGCTCACACCCAGGAAGGCAAAAGCCGAACGGCCTCGGCGCAGCACGCCGCGGGCATAGACGGGGCCAAAGGAGCGTTCCAGGTCCACCGCCGAAGTCATCTGGGAAAGGGCAAGCTCCGGCAGGTGGCGGACCAGCGCGCGACGCAAATGCTGCTGGTAGGCGGCGCGGGCCGCTTGCCTGGCGGATGCGGTGCGGCGATCGCGATCGCGGCAGATTTCCAGCTTCGAGGGCCGCGCCTGGCCGAAGCGCAACACCGCCAGGCGCAAGACGCCTGCCTTCTCTTCCGCGTCCACGACTCGGCGTACCGCGTTGCGCTCGTCCGACCAGAGATGGAGAACACACTTGCCGTGCTCGGCAGAGACGGAATAATGAGCGCGCGCCAACTCGAAGGTGACCGCGCCGTCTTCTACGATGACGGAATCACGAGCGTCGGCGAGGTATTGCTGCAGGGCGCGGGCGAGAGAATCTGCTTCCACATAGCAAGTTTGGCACTCCGAACCCCGGATTTCACCACAGAGACACTAAGGCACGGAGGAACCAGGACCAAATTGGGCATCGGTCGCTGGCGGACAACCATTCCGATCCATGGCTGTCCGAGTGCCGCATGATGAGTGCTGCCAGCTGCCAGCAAACCCCTGTGGGATAATGAGTAGATGGCAGCGCGCTGCGTCTTCGCCCTGCCAAGAGCATCCAATGAATGTGACACTCGACCAGCATAAATTCTTCTTTGAGCGCTACGGCATGACCGAGCGCGACCTGGAAAGCTATCTGGCAGCCGCGCTTTCCGCCGGAGGCGAGTACGCCGACCTATATTTTGAATATCTGACCTCCACCTCTCTCATGGTGGACGAATCCATGGTCAAAACGGCCTCGCAGGGCATTTCCGCGGGCTGCGGCGTTCGGGTGGTGGCGGGCGAACGTACGGGCTATGCCTACACCGACGACCTGGCGCCGGAAAAGATCCTGCACGCGGCGCGCACCGCGGCCCTGATCGCCAGCGGACCGGCCAAGACGCCGGTGGTGGGCGAGCATCGTAAGCCGCCGCGCAGCTTGTACCCTGTGGCCCTGCCCACGGCGGACTCGGAAATCAGCAGCAAAGTGGAGCTGGTGATGCGGGCGGATCGAGCTGCTCGCGCCTATGACCCTCGGGTGCGTGAAGTTCGCGCCAGCTACGCCGACGAGGTTCGTAACATACTGGTGGTCGGCTCCGATGGCACTTTGGCCGAGGACTCCCAGCCCCTGGCCCGCCTGAACGTTTCCTGCATCGCCAAGTCGGACGGCAACTCCGCCCGCGGCACCTATGGCGGGGGCGGGCGAGTGACCCTGGACTTCTTCAGCGGCGAAAAAACGCCCGAGTTCTTCGCCACGGAAGCGGCGCGGCAGAGCATCATTCAACTGGACGCGCGTGAGGCGCCGGCCGGCGAGATGGAAGTGGTGCTGGGTCCGGGATGGCCGGGCATTCTGCTGCATGAAGCCATTGGGCACGGGTTGGAAGCCGACTTCAATCGCAAGAAGACTTCCGCTTTTGCCGGGTTGCTGGGCAAGCGGGTGGCCAGCGATAAGTGCACGGTGGTGGACAACGGCACGCTGCCCAACCGGCGTGGTTCCATCAACGTGGACGACGAAGGCGCGCCCACGCAAAACACGGTGCTTATCGAAAAGGGCGTGCTGAAGGGCTATTTGAGCGACAAGCTTTCCGCCCGGCTGATGGGCATGGCAGACACCGGCAATGGCCGGCGGGAGAGTTACGAGCACATCCCCATGCCGCGCATGACCAACACCTACATGCTGGCGGGCGAGGAAGATCCGCAGGACATCATTCGTTCGGTGAAAAATGGGTTGTATGCGGCCAATTTTGGCGGCGGCCAGGTGGACATCACCAACGGCAAATTCGTGTTCTCGGCTTCGGAAGCCTACCTGATCGAGGACGGCCAGATAACCGCGCCGCTGCGCAATACCACGCTGATCGGCAACGGGCCGGATGTGCTCACCCGCGTTTCCATGGTGGGCAATGATCTGAAGCTGGATGAAGGCGTGGGCACCTGCGGCAAAGACGGGCAGGCGGTGCCCGTGGGAGTAGGAATTCCCACGCTGAAGGTGGACCGCATTACTGTGGGCGGCACCGCCAAGCGCGAGCCGGCCAGAGACTACATGAAATAGAGTGGAGACGGAGTTCGCCCGTTCCACAGCGGGAGAGAGCCCTCCCACACCATAGGCGCAAGGTCCTTCCTAAGCGCGAGGTGCTTCGACTCCACCGACCTGTTGGCAAGCGAACCGGTCGGTTTCGCTCAGGAGATGACAGACGTTAGTTTGGGAAATGATGACAGACATCAGTTTGGGTGTAAGAAATAATGATTGATTACCTCCATCTGCCCATTGGCGAGCGCTGCCCCGACCTGGTAAACGCGGTGGTTGAAGTTCCGCTGGGCGGGGTGAACAAGTACGAGTACGACAAGACACTGCAGGTTTTTCGCCTCGACCGCACCCTGTACTCGCCCGTGCATTACCCCGGGGACTATGGTTTTATTCCCAGCACGCTGGCTTCGGATGGAGACCCTCTGGACGTCCTGGTGCTGGTGGACAACGCCAGTTTTCCCGGATGCCTGATCGAAGTGCGGCCCATTGGCGTGCTGGAGATGCTGGACCAGGGCGTGCGCGATGAGAAGGTGCTTGCTGTCGTCAACAACGACCCGCGTTATACCGAAGTGTGCAACTACACCGACATTTACAGCCACATTTTGCTCGAGGTTGAGCACTTCTTTTCGATTTACAAGGACCTGGAAGGGAAGCGCACCAAGGCAATCGCCTGGCACGACGATAAAGAAGCGCGGCGGGTGATCGTAGAGAGCCGGAAGCGCTTTGTGGGCGAGAAGGCAGCGTAGACGCCAGCCCAATTTTATTGCGGTCGCAAATGGCCCGGCTGGATTTTGGCGGTACAAAGGCAAAATGATTTCACAATCTGTCGTTAGTACACCCGAGAAAACCGGACTCAAAGAGATAGCCACCGACGTGGTACGCCGGGCCATGGCCGGCGGGGCTACGGCCGCCGAGGCGGTGGTGCGGGAAGGCACCGAGTTCGCCACCGTGGTCCGCCTGGGACAGGTGGAGACGTTGAAGGAGGCGGGCTCGCGTGCCATTGGTGTGCGGGTATTCTTCGGCCAGCGCGCGGCCAGCACCTACAGCAGCGACTTTTCTGCGCAGGCGCTGGACCACATGGTGAAGTCGGCGTTGCAGTTGGCGCGGGTCACCTCGGAGGATCCATACGCCGGGATTCCGGAGCCGGGACAACTCGGGATAATAGGCGGCGACCTCGACCTCTATTACGAGGATGTATTCTCTCTGCCCACGGAGGAGCGCATCGCCTGTGCGCGACGATGCGAGAAGGCGGCGATGGACGTGGATGCCCGCATCCGCAACTCGGAAGGCGGCTCTTTCGACGCGGCTACCGGGCGCAAGGTGCTGGCTAATTCCCATGGCTTTGTGGGCGAATACAGGCGTTCTTACTGCTCGGTGGCGGCAGTGCCCATCGCCCAGGCGGAAGACGGCGCCATGCAGCGCGATTACTGGTATTCGGTGGCGCGCAGCTTGAGCCGGCTGGAATCGCCGGAGGAGGTGGGCCGCATCGCCGCCGAGCGCACGCTGCGCCGCCTGGGAGCCCGCAAGGCGCGCACCGCCAAAGTACCGGTGGTGCTCGATCCCATGGTGTCGCGCTCCGTGCTGGACCACATTTTTGAAGGCGTGAACGGCGACTCTGTCTACCGCGGCGCATCGTTTCTGGCCGGCAAGCTGGGACAGAAAGTAGCCGGCGACAACGTGACCATCGTGGATGACGGCACCATGCCCGGCGGCTTCGGCACCAGCCCGTTTGACGGCGAGGGCGTACCCACGCGCCGCACCGTGGTGATTGACCGCGGACTTCTCAGCTCCTACCTGCTGAACACCTACACTGCCAAAAAACTCAGCTTGCAGACCACGGCTAACGCCGCCCGCGGGCTGGCGGGAAACCCCGGCATCGGGCCGGGCAACTTCTTTCTCCAGCCCGGCAGCCGCTCGCCCAAGCAGATGCTGGCCGACATTGAAGAAGGTTTGTACGTCACCGAGTTTCTCGGCTTCGGCGTGAACATGGTCACCGGCGACTACTCGCGCGGGGCCAGCGGGCTCTGGATTTCCAAAGGCGAGTTCGCTTACCCGGTGGAGGAGATCACGGTGGCCGGAAACCTGAAAGACGTGTTTTTCAACATCAGCGAGATTGGGAACGATCTGGAATTCCGAGGCTCGGTCGCGTGCCCGACTATTCGTATTGACGGGCTGACCGTGGCCGGTCAGTAGGTTTCGAGTTTCCTTGGTAAGGCCGGTTCTCTTTGGCCGAGTTCCCAACGTATGCTCTTCTGAGTTGAGGGTCAGCACTAGCCTG
>DATGGJ010000297.1:0-7163 GCA_035308585.1 Terriglobales bacterium | reverse complement strand
ACGCCGGTCTCAGGGCATCTGCAGTGCCCACCAGTTCGAGGTACTGGCAGAGGCGTAACCTGGACCTATCTCATAAACCGGTTTTGCAAGGGCGCGGCTTCAGCCGCGCCGTCCAGAATTGCATAAAATGCTGGGCTTTAGCCGCTGAGGGAAATGGATGTTTATGCGCTTGAGTTATTGAGATAGCTTCTCTGTTCGTTGACAAGCTAGTCCACTGCTATCACGATCAGGGTAGCGTCATCCTGCGGATGGTTGTCGCAGTGCTCCAGCACCGCGGAGGTAAGCAGGCGGTGCAGGCAGCCGGAGTCAAGCTGGCGGTTAGCGATGGCGAGTTGCACCAGCGCTTCATCCCCAAACTCTTCTCCCTTCTGGTCAAAAGCTTCTACCATCCCGTCGGTGAAAAGCAGCAGTCGGTCACCAGGGCGAAGCTGAATGGTCTGCTCGTGGTAACCCCAGCCTTCAAAGTACCCCAGCACAGCGTCGTCGCTCTGGGGGCGCAGCACCGAGCCATCGTCCCGCACCAGGATGGGAGGATTGTGGCCGGCATTGCAGCACATTAGGCGGCGGTCCTTCCCGAGCAGGCAGGAGAAGAAGGAAATGAATTTACCCGAGGGCGTGATCTGGCAGAGGATGCGGTTGAGTTCCTCACAGACCGAGGCGGGAGGCTGGCCGCGCAACGCCCGCACCATGGCCTGCAGGCTGGACATCAGCAGGGCCGCACCCGCGCCTTTGCCGGCCACATCGGCTACGCAGATGGCCGCTTCGCCTGTGCTGGTCTTGCTCACGTCGAAGTAATCGCCGCCCAGGGTGCGTGCCGGGCGGGAACTGGCGCAGATCTCGTATCCCGGGAGCACCGGCATGGGTTGCGCCAGCAGGTGCTGCTGCACCTCTCTGGCATCGGTCATCTCCCGTTTCCACTCTCCGTTCTGGCGCAGCGCCCGCTGGTGATCACTGATTTGCGCGCGCAGCGCCTCCAGCACCTGCTGGTTGTTCCACGGTTTCTGGATGAAGTCGCGGGCGCCCCGGCGCATGGCCTCGATGGCCAGTTCCATGTTGCCCCACGCCGTCATTACCACCAGTGGCACGTCATTTTCCAGGCTGCGGATGCGCGTGAGCAGGTCCAGGCCTTCACGCCCGGAGGTGGTGTCCTGAGTGTAGTTCAGATCCATAAGCACCACGTCATAGTCGGTGCTTTGCAGAGCCGAGAGCACCTCGTTTGGGCGCGTGACCGCGTCGGCTTCATATCCTTCCTGTTTGAGCAGCAGGCGCAGCGCCTCCAGGACCATCCCCTGGTCATCTGCCAGCAGGATTCGCGGCTTGTTGCCGCAACTAACGGAGCTGTATTCCACCTGCATATTCTTGCCTCGCAGTCCGTGGCAGGGAGAGCACTCCCCGTGCCAATCGCGGTGGACATGGTAAGTCATTCAAAAGTCGAGAGAAAATGAGCGGGTGAGGGAATTGGACCTTGCCGGCATCGTTCACTTTCGGACAGTGATGTTCGGGCCCGAACAAGGCAGGAGTGTGGCGGCGCGAGAGCAGCCTGGCGGTGGTGAGTTAAAGTTCGCCGCCGCCCCGCCCTGCATCATTGCCCGGCGGCTCTTCCTTCGCGTACAGAGTCCAGTTCGCGGGCCAGAGAATCCAGTAGCGCGGCCTCGTCGGCAAGCACCTTGGCGACCACGGGAATGCCGGCATCGGCCTCCTGGTATTTTCTTTCCTCCAGCGGTTCGCGGATAGCTGGAAGGGTTTTTACGCCGTAGCCGGTGTAGGCTCCTGGCGCATAGATCTGGTGCTTGAACCAGGGGCGCTCGCGCAGGCCTTGCGCATCGGTAAGCAGGCGCTCGCTGCGTAATAGCTTCGCATTCAGGTCAGCCAAAGCACCCTCGGGCAGATGCAAGCCTCCGGCGGAGGCCGCAACCAGGGCAGTCTGGTAATGTTGAGCGCCGCGGGTGAGCGCCGCAACGGCATTGTCCAGAGGAGCAAAATTCAGGTAGGGCACCGGCGGCAGCGCCGGAGGCGGTCCCATTGGTTGCTTTGGATCGCTCACCGCCTGGTACATGCCCTCCTTTAGTTCCTGCTGCCGCTCCACCGCTTCCTTCTGTCGGTCAGCCAGCAATTTCTCCAATTCTCCGGCGTAGCGATGAACCGTATCCGCCATATCGCTGAACTCGTACGGCAGAAGGTCCGAATCCGCCAGGCGCATCACCGCGGTTCCGGCGGTTTGCGCCAGCGCCCGGCCATATACGAAGTTGGTGTCGGAAAAATGGGTGTACCAGTAAAAATCGTCGTAAATGGAGTGGTAGATGCCTCCTTCATCCTCGCCGCCAAAGCCGATGTCCACAGATGCGATTCCCAGGTGATCGAGGAAGGGAGCGTAATCGGAGCCATCGCCCAGGGCGCCGATGCGGTTGTCCGGGCGCTTGCGCAGGTCGTCCCGCTCTTCCGGCTTGGCCCGCTCCTCCAGCGTCATGCGCCGTCTTTCCCACACCGACATGGGCGCTTTTTCCGGATCCTGGATGTCGCGGGTGACGGCGTTAAGAAAGTGCTCCAGGCTGTGCGAGCCGGAGGCAAAAAAAGAGCCGCGCCCGTTGCTGTCGGAATTGATGTAGGCCACGGCATGCTGCTGCAGCTCATCGGCATGCTGCTCGGCCCACTCCGTCGAGCCCAGCAGCCCAGGCTCTTCGCCATCCCAGGAAGCGTAGATGATGGTGCGCTTGGGCTTCCAACCCTGCTTCAGAAGTTCGCCCAAGGCGCGCGCTTCCTCCAATTCGGCCACCTGGCCAGAGATGGGGTCTTCGGCGCCATTCACCCAGGCGTCGTGGTGGTTGCCGCGCAGCACCCATTGATCAGGATAGGCGGCGCCGGGAATCTTCGCGATCACGTCATACACCGGCTTGATGTCCCAGTTCTGCTTCACGATGAGATGGACTTTGGCCTCACCCGGACCAATGTGATAGGTAATGGGCAGCGAACCGCGCCATTCTTTAGGAGCCACGCGTCCGGTAATGGCGGCTAGTAGCGGCTGAGCGTCAGCGTAAGAAATGGGCAGCACCGGAATCTTCAAAATGGTTGGCGCGTTCTTGATGGCCAAGCGCTTGGCTCCGGCCACCGCGCCTACGCCCGGAGTGAGCGGGTCGCCAGGGTATTGGGTGTCCATAACCGACCCCCGCTGCACACCTTCGGGAGGACGCAAGCCGCCTTTGGGGAAGACGTCGCCATTGGCGTAACCGTCCTGCTGCGGGTCGGAGTAAATGATGCATCCGACGGCGCCGTGCTCCCACGCCACCTTGGGCTTGATTCCGCGCCAGGAGCGCCCGTAGCGGGCGATCACGACGGCGCCCTTCACGGAAATTCCCATGTGGTCGAGCAGTTCATAGTCCTGTCGCAGCCCGTAATTCACATAGACCAGGGGGCCGGTGACGTCGCCGTCCCCAGAATAGGCGTTGTAGGTGGGAAGCTGCTCGGATTGCTGATTGGAGGTGGGGTCAACGGCCACGGGCGGCTCCTGCAGCTTGGCCGTGAAGTGGGTGGGGGCGATCAGTTCAACCAGGCGTTGTTTGGGAGTGGGGAAGAGCACGTCGAAAGTTTCGATGTGCGCTTCCCAGCCCCATTGCTGGTAGCGGGCAAGAATCCATTCCGCGTTCTGCTTGTCATAAGGCGAGCCTACATTGTGGGGCCGCGCGCTCAGCAGCTGCATGTTGGCGCGCAGGACGTTGGGGTCGGGAATGGCGCGGAATTTTGCCTCCCACTGTTCCTCCGCGCGCGAGTGCGCCGCCGAATAGCCGTAAAGAGGAGCGGTGCGGTCGTTCACGTCGGCGGCAAAAAGCAATGTGGAGCATAGCGCAAGAAATACCCAATAGCGCCGGGCAGGCATGAATCCTCCTCGATCTGAGGTGAATGGAAGCGGGAATCATATCGTAGGGCGAAAGGAGTTCACAAACCGGCAGGGCGAAGCAGAGCGGCAATTATCCGGCCAGGCACACAAAAGTACCGTGCGGGTAACCTGTTTGCGGCGTCACAGGCCACGAAAGAATACCTCCAGGCGCCGTGGGGTTTTGCCTTCCCGTCTGTGCGCCACTTCGAATGCCGCCTAACCTCCAGAGGGCTTGGAGGTTGTCCCAGCATGATTACAGCAGTTACCGCACGCGCGTTGCGACTGCGGAACAGGTAACGCGCGCCGGTGTAACTGAAGGCACATGGGAGTGGATTACCAGCGGCAGGTGCTGAAGTGGGAGAGATTGCGTACGCTGTGGCCCGTTCTGGGAGGGTTGCAGATGCTGCATCGCGCGCACTACCGGCACACGGTTGTTACCTGGACAGCCGTTTTGTTCTGCTTGCTGTTGGGACAGGCCTTCGGAGTCAGCTTCAAGGCCTTCGGTCCGCAGACATTTACCCGGGACAAAGGTGCTCCGCGAATGCAGAGCATGCCGTTCTCAGTGAAGAACCCCGGCACCCAATACACGCTCTACGTGGTGAACGGCGCGAACGCGCAGCGGCCGGTCGATAGCGCGATTATCCGCATCAACGGGGTGATGGTGCTGCGCGAGGACGATTTCGATGACCACCGCCACGCCATTGCCAGGTCGGTGACGCTGCAGAGCTCCAACCTGCTGTCGGTGGAGCTGCGTTCCGATCCGGGTGGGGCAATCAGCATAGAAATTCTGGGTCTGGACAATGACCCGCCGACTATCACCGCGTCGGTCTCGCCGCAGCCCAATGCCTACGGCTGGAACAACACGCCGGTCACCGTCACCTTCACCTGTAGTGACGCCTACATGGACGTCACCTGCCCGGCCCCGGTTTCCTGGGATACCCAGGGAGCGAATCAGATTGTGAGCGGCACGGCCACGGATGCGGCGGGTCTGAGCGCCACCACCAGCGTGGCTTTGAATCTTGATCTCACTCCGCCCGTGATTACCGCGGTGGCTACGCCGGCTGCGAACTCGGCAGGATGGAACAATACTGCCGTCACCGTTAATTTCTCCTGCAGCGATTCACTATCCGGCGTCGCGGTTTGCCCCTCTCCGGTTACGGTGACCAGCGACGTCGTGAGCCAGGTTAACGGCACCGCCGTGGATAAAGCGGGGAACTCCAACCAGACGACTGCGTTTGTCAGCGTAGACACCACGCCTCCGCTGGTGTCCATTTCTTCACCCGCCAACGGCAGCAGCGTTTCCAGCAGCTCGCTGGTGGTGAGCGGTTCGGTGAGCGACGCGATTTCAGGCGTGGCCGCCGTGCTGTGCGACGGAGCTGCGGCCAGCTTCAGCGGAGGGACCTTCAGCTGCAATTTGACGCTCAACAGCGGAAGCAACACGGTGCAGGTGGTGGCCACGGATGCGGCTGGGAACAGCGCTTCGGCGAGCGCCAGCGTGACTTTCAGCGCTCCTCCTTCCAACGATCCTCCGCCTCCGCCGCCCGGCTTGAATCCACCGCCAACTCAGATTCTGATTACGCCCAGCCTTATTACCATGGCGGTAGGCGAGCGGCGGTCCGTTTCCGCTACCGACAATCTCGGCCGCAGCATACCGGCGAGCTGGACCGTGGATAACGGTTCCGTGCTGCAGTTGAATACGGATGGCAGCATGGCGGCGCTGGCGCCGGGCACGGCGACCGTGACCGCCACCTATCAGCAGTTGACAGCGCAGGAGCTGATTACGGTCAGCGCCTCCGGCCCGCTGGCGGTTGATACCGAACGCTGGGAGCTGCAGCCGCTGGACGTGGTCAATGACTGGATCAACAACTTTGTGGCGGCGCAGCCTGGCGTCCCCGGCTCGCCCGACCTGTACGTTCTGGAAGGCACACCCACCGGCACGCTGGCCCGTGCCCTGGCCGGCGATGGCCATCAGTTGTGGAGCGTTCCGCTGCTGTCCAGTTCCGTAACTTCCAACAGCAACTTCCTGTGGGATAACCAGCAGCTGCAGGCGGGAACTCCGGATGGCGGGCTGGCCGTGCTGGATAGCCAGGTGTTCAATAACGGCAGCTTCAACTACTCGCAATATTCGCTGATCAAAGTGGATGCCGGCTCGCAGGCCGTAGCCTGGACCTACAACAGCCCCAGCATGTTGGATTCGGTGTTGGCCGTGCATCCAAACGGCGACGTTTACACGGTGCAGACCAGCAACAGCAGCACCACTGCTTCCGCCGCTTTGCTGGCGCTGAATGGAGCGACCGGCCAGGTGAAGTTCTCCATCCCATTGCCGCTCTCGTCGCAAACTTACCAAAACACCGCCTACAGTGCGTCCAACAATCTGGTGTGCCAGCCTGGCAGCACGGTTGTGGTGCAGAGCTTGCCTAGTCATGGACCACTGGCGGTATTGCCGGACGGAAACCTGTACCTGGAGGTAGAAACCACCAGCACGGTCCTGGATGGATGCAGCAATTTCACCACCGTAAGCTACTCCGACAATCTGGCCGTAATGCAGGTGCAGACCACCGGCGCCAGCGCTTTGACCGCTCTGGAGCAGTTCAATGACGCGGTCACGCAGACTCATGGCCAGCCTGGGCAGGTGTTGCCGGATGGGCAGGGCGGACTGCTGGCGGGATGGAACAAGCAGGTGACCTCCAGTTCCAGCAATCAGGCCTACATCTCGCACTTGCTGAACGGGGCGAAAACCGACTATGCCTTGCCGTGGACGTCCAACTTCTCCATTACCTTTGCCATGGCGCTGGGCGAACAAGGGGCGGTGTTCGCGCAGGAGGGCTCCTTCTCCGGTCAGACCCTTGCTTTCGATGTGAACAGCGGTGTGGCTACACCGATTACCACCAGCAACGAGCAGATTGTGAGCGCGCTGGCGGGTGGCGGGGCGATGCTGGTGGATAGAAGCCAAATCCAGTTTGCCGACGCGAGCGGAAACACCGCCGTGCTTTCAGACGCGCTGGGCATGTCGGCGCTCAGCTACTATGCGGGCGCAACCTGGCTCGGCTTTTCCAACAACGATAGTTCGCTGGAGGCCGCGGTCGGCCCGGCGCTGCAGGCAGGCGTGACCAGCTGGCCAATGCTGGCGGGCAACATGACCGAACAGCAGGCGCCCCCGGTTCCATTCCTGCGCCACTTTGTGCCCATGCAGCCCAGCGGGCAGTATTCGGTGACGCAGTTTGAGTCCGCTATGCAGCAGGCGGCCCCGGGCGCCAATATGTACTATGCGGCGGGCCAGGCGAGTGTAGCC
>DATGGJ010000296.1:0-1780 GCA_035308585.1 Terriglobales bacterium | reverse complement strand
AAGCAGTCCGGCGGCGCCGCCCAGGAAGGAAAGCAGAAGACTGTGAGTGAGCAGCTGCTGAAACAGGCGAGCGCGGCTGCCGCCAATGGCCAGGCGAATGGCCAGTTCGCGGCGCCGCTCCACGCCCCGCGCCAGCAGCAGGTTGGCGATGTTGGCGCAGGCCAGCAACAGCACCAGGCTAACCACGCCCAGCAACATGAACGTGAAGGCGCTAACCGCGGAGCGCAATGCCGGGCTGAGCAGCCCCGGCGGGGCGACGCCGTAGCGCAGTTCGCGATAACTTGGGTCTTGGGCGGCCTGGCTCGCGCCCCAACGCTCTATCCAGGCGCCGGCGGCGGCGGGGCTGACGCCGGGCTTGAGGCGGCCTACATTCCAGAAGCTGCGATTGTGTTTGTTGCCGATCCACTCTGCCGTCTGAGAACCGGGGTTGAGGAGATCATGATTGGTAATGGGAACCCACATATCCACAGCTAGAATGCGCTCTGTACCGATGAAACCTTCAGGCGCCACTCCGATCACGGTGAACGGATGTCCGCTGAGGGGTATGGTCTTGCCGAGGATATGCGGATCGCCGCCCAGCACCGTTTTCCAGAATTTGTAGCCGACCACCACCACCGGGTCGCTGCCTAACACCCGCCCTTCGTTCCCGGAAAAAGCACGTCCGAGGAAAGGCTTTACCCCGAGCACGTCGAAGTAGTCGGCGGAGACCTCATAATCGGGCACGGACTGGCTGTGCGCGCCGCGGCCATAAATCACAGCCGCCGCCCAGAACGCGGTAAGGCCGGAAAATACGGGATTGTGATCGCGGATGTCCACATACTGGGGGTAGGAGATGTTGGCGTCGTACTGGTCAGGGCTGCCGGTTTTGCGGCCGTGGGTGATGGTGAGCAGTTGCTCCGGGTGAGAGACCGGCAGGGGCCGCAAAATGGCAAAGTTCAGGATGCTGAAAACGGCGCTGTTGGCGCCAATACCGAGCGCCAGCGAGAGCACGGCCACGGCGGTAAAGCCGGGATTGCGGCGCAGCAGGCGCAAAGCGTAGCGCAGGTCCTGGCCCAGGCCGCGCAGCCAGCGGAAGCCGGCCTGGTCGCGAAACGCTTCCTTGGTTTGCTCAATGCCGCCCAGGGAGCGCAGGGCAGCGTAGCGCGCCTCGTTCAAGCTCAAGCCGCGGTGGAGGTTTTCCTCAATCAGCAGTTCCAGGTGAGCGTCGAGTTCAGCCTGCAGTTCCTGGTCCAGGCGGCCACGCCGGAACGTGTCCCGCAGGCGCGATAGCCAAATCCGAATCTGCGGCATGTGCCACCTCTGCGCTCAGGCGCCTTGTGGCGTCTGCAGCAGGCGGCTGATGATCGCCGCCATGCGTTCCCAGTCCGCCGCCTCCGCCGCCAGTTGCTTGCAACCGGCCCGGGTGATCCCGTAAAAGCGGGCGCGGCGGTTGTTCTCCGACGTGCCCCAACGGCCCGTAATCCAGCCCCGCTGTTGCAGGCGCAGCAGTGCGGGATAAAGCGTGCCCTGATTCAAATGCAGAAGGTCGCCGGAAACCTGCTCGATGCGGCGCGCGATGGCATAGCCGTGCAGCGGCCCCATGGACTCCAGGGTTTTCAGCACCATAAGATCAAGCGTGCCCTGCAGGACTTCCGCCAAATTCCCTCCTGTAGATATCCAAACGGAGCATAGCCATGTTCCATTTGAATGTCAACAGGAGAGTGCGTCCTGCCCTGGTTCGCGGGCGGGGGCGCCCGCGCCATAAAGGCTGCCGCTCAAGGCTTCTTGCCCTCGGCGAAAA
>DATGGJ010000295.1:0-4746 GCA_035308585.1 Terriglobales bacterium | reverse complement strand
CACGAGAGTGGAGGCCCCGGCTCCACGTGGCCATCTTCAGCACGGTTACTTGTGAACCGTACTTCAAGTGAGAAGCGGGCGGGCACAACCGAGTTGCCAGCAGAACGAGGGCCATAGAGGTGAATCGTGCAACATGGGCGGGCCCGGCGAACGTGCTCATAAGCGGGAGGATTGTGGTAATCTTTCAGGGCCCGGCTGTCACCAGCGGTGACTCTGGTCTGTTCTGTTCCCCTGAATAGCAACGGTTTCCCCACGATGGCGCTTGCGGCGAAGTGTGCCTGGCGCCCAAAGGGATGCGGAGGCTTGTAAATGGCGGGTGGAACGAAAACCATTTTGATTGCCGATGATGAGCCTACGGTCGCGAACACGGTGAGGATGATTCTGGAGAGCGCCGGCTATCAAACCATGATCGCCCACGACGGGAACAGCGCGGCCCGACTGATCCGGGAAGTCGGGCCGGATGCCGTGTTGCTGGACGTCATCTTGCCGGGCATGGACGGAGTGGAGGTCGCGATCCAGGCCTGCCGCACCGCGCCCAACTGCAAGGTCGTGCTCTTCTCCGGCCGGCCGGATGCCGCCGACCTTTTGGCCCAGGCGCGGGCCCGGGGCTACAACTTCGAAATCCTGGCTAAGCCTGCCCGGCCGCAGGAGCTGCTGGAAAAAATACGCGAACTACTGGCGGCATAGCCGATGCTGTGTCAGTTCGGGAGAAAGACGTGACCAAGTTACATCGCTACCACAGTGAGATCTCCGCCATGGGAATGCAGACCAGTAGAGACACGGATTGCAACGTCTGGAGATCAAGTTTCATGCCGGTGCGGGATCAGCCCCGGAGCTTCGCCAGGGCAGCAAGGCGCGTCAGCGCGGTAACTGATAAGTAGAGGAACCCCTCCACCAGGTAGCAGAGGATTCAACCCTGAAATTGGGGACGGCGCATACCCTTATTCTAATCGCCTGCGTCCCACAATCCTCCAGCAATCATTCCTGAGCGGGCAGACCTCGCCTCCGCCTGGCCGAGCGCGCACTATCTGCTAGTGGCGTGCGCCCGGTTCCGCTGCCGCGGCGATCAATTGCGGCTTATCGGGAGCGGCGGCGGATTCCACATCCACCTCGCGCAAGAACTCCGCCGCGGCCTCCGGCAGCACGGTGTTGATGTACATGCCCGAGCCCAGTTCAAAACCCGCCACCCGCGTGAGGCGGGGAATGATGCTGACATACCAGTGGTAATACTTCACTCCCGAGCACTCCGCCGGAGCGGAACGAATGGCGAAGTTGAAGTCGGGGTCGTGCAGGCCATAGTAGAGCTTGGCCAGCACCAGGCGGAGCACGTGCGCCAGGTCGGTGATTTCTTCACCGCCAATATCGGCGAAGTTGGCCATATGCCGCCGGGGATAGATATGGGTGCAAAAGGGAGTGTAGGAAGCAAACGGCTGGAGAGCGACGAAATGGTCGGTGACCACGACCAGACGGCTCTTGTCCTGCAATTCCTCGTCAACGGCGGAGCAGAAAATGCACTCGCCAAATTCGTCGTAGTGGCGCAGCGCCTCATATAAGCGGCTGCGTACCTGGGAGGAGATTACGGGAGTGGCGATCAGTTGCGAGTGAGGGTGCTCCAGGCTGGTTCCCGCATCCATGCCATGATTCTTGAAGATGGTCACGTTGGCGATGCGCGAATCGAGGCTAAGGTCGGAGCAGCGCGCCTTCAGAGCGCGAAACACGCTGGCCACCTGCGCATCCGACATCAGGGCGGTGGCCTGGGAGTGGTCAGGAGTCTCGATGACCACTTCGTGGACTCCGAACCCGTTGACCGTGCGATGGGAGCGCTCCACCACGCGGCGGGGCGTGAGCTCAGGCTGCAAAGCGGCGAATTTGTTGGGCACCACCCGCACCAGCCAGCTGCCATTGCCGGGCGCGGCCACGCGCAACACTTCCGGGGGCGTGGATTTCTCATTGCCGGGGCAGAAAGGGCACCTGGGATCGAAGCTGGGCAGATTGCGGGGAGCGCGCAGCACCACCATGTCCTTGGGACGCTTGGCGCGCTCGGTGGCGATTATGACCCATTCTTTGGTAAAGCGGTTCTGACGAAGTTCGGGCATGTATCACCTCCCTGCCCTGAGGTGGACGTCGCTGAAGGCCCATAGGCGTGGTGTAAAATTCCCAAGCAAACAGCCATGCAATCCAATAAAGTTTCTGTCGGTGTGCTGGGGGCCACCGGAATCGTCGGCCAGCGCTTTCTGCAAATGCTGGAAAAGCATCCCTGGTTCGAAGTGAACTGGGTGGCTGCCTCGGAGCGTTCGGAAGGACGGGTGTATGCCGAGGCGGTGCGCTGGCGACTGAAAACGCCGATTCCGGCGCGCGCCGCCGCCCTGCCTGTGTCCCCAGCGAATCCCGAGAGCGCGCCCAAGATCATTTTTGCCGCGCTGGACGCGGCCATTGCCGCGGAACTGGAACCGCGCTTCGCTGCCGCCGGGCATATCGTGATTTCCAACTCCAGCGCCTTGCGCATGCAGAAAGACGTGCCCCTGGTGATACCGGAGGTCAACGCCAAACACCTGAAGGTGCTGGAGTGCCAGTCGTGGCGGCGCCAGAGCGGCGGGTTCGTGGTTACCAATCCCAACTGCTCCGCCATCGGCCTGGTGCTGGCCCTGGCCCCATTAGAGCAGCAATTCGGACTGGAGAAGGTGATGGCCGTCACCATGCAGGCGGTTAGCGGGGCGGGTTATCCCGGAGTGGCGTCTCTGGACATTTTGGGAAACGTCATCCCCTACATTGCCAAGGAAGAAGAAAAGATGGAGGAGGAGACCCGCAAGCTGCTGGGAGAGGTGCGGGACGGGCACATCGAGCTGGCGGAATTCGCTATGAGCGCACAGTGCAACCGGGTGGCGGTGGAGGACGGACACACGGAATCGGTGGCGGTGAAATTAAAGAACAAGGCCGGGAGGGAGGAGATCATCGAGGCCTGGACGAAATTCCGGGCCCTTCCCCAGGAACTGAAGCTGCCCAGCGCGCCGGAGCGCCCGGTGGAATATTTAGCCGCTTCCGACCGGCCGCAACCGCGGTTCGACGTGGACCGGGGAGCGGGGATGACAGCTTGCGTGGGCCGTTTGCGTCCCTGTGGCGTGCTGGACTGGAAATTCACCGTGATTTCGCACAACACCATCCGGGGCGCTGCCGGGGCGGCGCTGCTGAACGCCGAGCTGCTGAAAGCGCAGGGCTATTTTGAGTGAGAGAATAAACTTCCGCGCCGCGGACGAACGCTGATGAACGGGGAGTGTTCTTTTCCTTTCACCTATTTGGCCACCACCGCCCGCACAATCGCCACCCTCACGAAATACCAAAGGGCAATGAAAGAATCCGGGTTCATCCGCGTCAATCCGTGGAAGGCGAATTTGCGGCTGAGGGCACGCGCATGCTGGTGATGAAATTCGGCGGCACCTCGGTGGAGAATGCGGCGGCCATCGAGCGCGCCGCCGAGATCGTGCGGGGACGGCTGGCACAACGGCCGGTGGTGGTGGTGAGCGCCATGGCCAAGGTCACCGACAACCTGCTGGCGATGGCCCGAGCCGCCGGCGCCGGCGACCGCGAGCGCGCCCTGGAGCTTTCGCGCTGCCTGCGCGAGCGCCATTACACCACGGCGGGCGAACTGCTGGGCACCGGCCTGTTTACCCAGTTTCACTCCGAGTTGGAAGCGGAATGCGACGCGCTGGACGAACTGCTGCGCGGAATCGCCGCCGTAGGCGAACTCACGCCCCGGACTTCCGACCACGTGGTCTCATTCGGAGAACGGCTTTCCAGCAAGATGGTGACTTCCGCATTTTCCGCCCGCGGCATTGATGCCCAGCTGGTGGATGCGCGCCAGTGCGTGATTACCGATGGAACTCACACTCGCGCCGTGCCGCTGATGGAGGAGACTAACCAGCGCCTCCGCACGCGGGTGAAGCCGGTGGTGAACGGCGGGCGCGTACCGGTGATGGGCGGCTTCATCGGGGCGACGCAGGAAGGAATCACCACCACCATCGGGCGCGGCGGCTCGGATTTTTCCGCCGCCATCATAGGCGCGGGCCTGGGCGCCGAGCGCATCGAAATCTGGACCGACGTGGACGGCATGATGACCACCGATCCCGGCATTTGCCCGGAGGCGCGGCGCATCAAGGTGATCTCGTTCGAGGAGGCGGCTGAACTGGCGTATTTCGGGGCCAAGGTACTGCACCCGGCAACGCTGCTGCCGGCCATCCAGAAGAACATTCCGGTGTACATTCTGAACTCGCGCAATCCCGCCTGCGAGGGCACGCGCATTACGGCGCAGGCGCCGGTGTGCCGCAGCACCTTCAAGGCGATTGCCGCCAAGAAGCGCATCACCATTGTGGACATCGTGGCCACGCGCATGCTGATGGCCCACGGCTTCATGCGCGCGATTTTCGAAGTCTTCGACCGGCACCGCTGCGCTGTGGATGTGGTTTCCACGTCCGAGGTGAGCGTCTCGGTGACCGTGGATTCCAACGAGGCGATTCCCGCCATTGCCGCCGACCTGGGCAAACTGGCGGACGTAAAATACGAGGGGCGGAAAGCCATCGTGTGCCTGGTAGGCGACAATATTCGGGGCACGCCGGGGGTGGCGGCCAAGGTGTTCACCACGCTGGGCGATATCAACGTGCACATGATTTCGCAGGGCGCTTCGGAGATCAACCTGACCTTCGTGGTGGAAGAGGACGAGGTGCCGGAGGTGGTGCGGCGGCTGCACGGAAC
>DATGGJ010000294.1:0-13278 GCA_035308585.1 Terriglobales bacterium | reverse complement strand
ATGATTCGAGGTCGCGGGCGCGCCGGAGCGTATCCCGGAGCGTGGCAGAATATAGCTGAAAGAGTAGGCGAGTGCCCAGCATAAGAGCAGCAAAAGAAATCATGCCGAAACCCTTTAGCGTCGCTCAGTTCAAGAGCATCGTCGAACGCAATCGGGACGGGGAGCCCGTAGGGACTTACGCGGTCTGTTCGGCCCATCCTTGGGTACTGGAAGCCTCCATTCGAACATCCGTGGAGGATGGTTCCCTGCTGCACCTTGAGTCCACTTCCAGCCAGGTCAACCAGTTGGGCGGATACAGCGGTCAAACGCCGGGACAGTTCGCGCAAGCTGTCCGCGCCGCCGCGCAAGAGGCAGGGTTACCGCCCGAACGGATACTGCTGGGGGGAGATCATCTGGGACCCTATCCCTGGCGAGGCGAACCGGCGGGCAGCGCCCTGGAGAAGGGATGCGAACTGGCGCGCCAGTGCGTAGCCGCGGGGTACCACAAGATTCACCTGGACGCGAGCATGGCGTGCGGGGGCGACCCGGTTCCGCTGGGGCCAGAAGTCATCGCGGAACGTGCCGCGATTCTGTGTTGCGCCGCCGAACAGGCGGCTGGGCAACTGCCAGTCGGGTCCCCGCCCCCTTTGTATGTGATCGGCACGGAGGTGCCCGTTCCAGGAGGGGAGGTCGGTCCCAGCGAGCCTCCCGCTTTAAGCACCGTCGAGGAGGTCGAAAGCACACTTGAACTTTTCGCCAGCGCCTTTTCCAGGCGCGGGCTGGCGGCGGCATGGGAACGGGTTATCGGATTGGTAGTGCAGCCAGGTGTGGAGTTCGGCGACAACCTGGTATCGGACTATGATGGCGAGAAAGCCCGTGCCCTCTCTGCCGCGCTGCCCAGGAACCCCGCGCTGGTGTACGAGGCACATTCCACGGACTACCAGCGTCCGAGCGCGTTGGCGGCGATGGTGAAGGATCATTTCGCCATTCTGAAGGTTGGACCGGCGCTTACTTTCGCCTTCCGCGAGGCGGTGTTCGCCTTAAGTGCCATCGAGCGCGAACTGTTTGCCGGCCGGGCAGCCACCCGCATCTCGCGCGTGCGCGAAGAGTTGGATGCGGCCATGCTGCGCCATCCCACTTATTGGCAACCCTACTATCGTGGGGACGCCAACGATCTCCGCCTGGCTCGTGCCTTCAGCCTTAGCGACCGCTGCCGCTACTACTGGCACGCTCCCGCTGTACAACACGAACTGGAGCTGCTGCTGAAGAACCTGGCCGGGCGCAGGCTGCCGCTTGGCCTGCTGAGCCAGTACCTGCCCGCGGAATGTGAGGCCGTCCGCTGCCGCAGGTTGCAGCTGGAACCCAGCGCCCTGATCCACCATCATGTTCGGGCCGTGCTGGAGAGCTACGCCGCGGCTTGCCGGCCTCCCAAGGCCTCCTCCCCCTCCTGAATACTCGGGAGTGGCGACGGCGGCTTGTCCACCTCCCAAAAATTCAAGTCAGGGTCGCGACCCTCCTCCTTCTTGCGGTCCGCGAGCGCACAACCTATAACGCAAGTGGGTTTTGTCGCATAATATTGCGACTCAGATATTGCCACCCAGAAAAGGGGGAAACGTGCCCGCGGTGGAAACCCGAGCCCGGATACTGCAATTGGATCCGCGCGATAACGTGCTTGTTGCCCTGGCAGACTTGCCCGCCGGCGAACGGCTCGAATTCGGCGGCGCCGTTTACCAGCTTGTGCGCAGCGTGCCCGCCAAGCACAAGTTCGCGCTGCGCGATTTTGGGCCCGGAGACGAAGTGGTGATGTATGGCGTGGTGGTGGGTCGAGCCCTGCAGCCCATCCGCTGCGGCGAATTGGTGACCACGCGAAACCTGCAGCACGCAGCCGCAGACTTTCACGAACAGGAACATCGGTATGAGTGGCGCCCCCCCGACGTCTCCCGCTGGCGCGACCGCACGTTTCTGGGGTACCGCCGCGCCGATGGCCAGGCGGGAACGCGGAACTACTGGCTGGTGGCGCCCCTTGTCTTTTGCGAAAACCGCAATATCAGCGTTCTGAAGAGCGCATTCGAGGACGCGCTCGGCTACGCCGCCCCACACGTCTATCGTGAGCAGGTTGCCGCGTTTGCCCAACTCTACCGGGAGCGCAAGTTTGAGGAGATCAGGCGCGGTGGTCCGCGCCCTGCCGCGACCAGGCCGGCCCAGGCGCGCGTCTTTGAGAACCTCGATGGCATCAAGTTCCTGCTGCACGAAGGAGGATGCGGAGGCACGCGCGAGGACTCGCAGAACCTTTGTGGACTGATCGCGGGCTATCTTCATCATCCCAATGTGGCCGGGGCCACGATTCTGAGCCTGGGCTGCCAGCACGCGCAGATGGAAATCGTTCGTAGTGAACTCCGCCGGCGGGATGCCAACTTCAGCAAACCGCTGGTGATGCTGGAACAGCAGCAAAGCGGGACCGAAGCCGCCATCATGTCGCAAGCCATCCGGGAAACGTTCCTTGGGTTGATTGAGGCCAACCAATGCATGCGCGAGCCCGTTCCCCTTTCGGAGCTTTGCCTGGGGCTGAAGTGCGGCGGCTCCGACGGCTTTTCCGGCATTTCCGCCAATCCCGCCATCGGCCACACCTCCGATCTGCTGGCTGCTCTGGGCGGCCGCAGCATCCTCTCGGAGTTTCCCGAGCTATGCGGCGTGGAGCAGGACCTTATCAACCGATGCGCCAGCCAGGAAGTGGCCAGCCGCTTTATGGAGCTAATGCGGGATTACGCGGCGCGGGCCCAGGCGGTGCGTTCCGGATTTGATATGAATCCTTCGCCGGGCAATATCCGCGACGGTCTGATCACCGACGCCATGAAGTCGGCCGGAGCGGAGAAGAAAGGCGGGACCTCGCCGGTGACGGCGGTTCTGGACTATCCGGAATACTCCACTCTGCCCGGATTAAACCTGCTGCGCACACCGGGGAATGACGTTGAGTGCGTCACGGCTCAGGCAGGGGCGGGAGCGAACATCGTGTTGTTCACCACCGGCCTGGGCACGCCGACGGGAAACCCCATCACGCCAGTCGTCAAAATCTCCACCAATCCACAATTGGCCGCCAGAATGCCAGACATTATTGACGTGGACGCGGGCGGCATTATCACCGGCGAGAAAACCATCCAGCAGATGGGCGAAGAGATCCTCGAATTCGTAATCGCGGTGGCCAGCGGCGAGAGAAAGGTTAAGGCGGAACACCTGTCGCAAGACGATTTCATTCCCTGGAGGCGAGGGGTGTCCCTCTGAGCGGCGCGGCGACCATTGATTCCCATCAGCATTTCTGGCGCTACAATCCGGCCCGCGACGGATGGATCACAGAGGAGATGGCGGCGATTAAGCGGGACTATCTTCCCGAGCATCTGCTTCCGGAACTGCAGCTCAACCAAGTGGCGGGTTGCATTGCGGTCCAAGCCGACCAGTCAGAGGACGAGACCATGTTGCTGGTTGATCTGGCTCAGCGCTACAGTTTTATCCGCGGAATTGTCGGCTGGGTTGACCTGCGCTCTGACCGTCTGCCGGAGCGGCTGAAGTTTTTTTCGCAATTTGAGAAGCTCCGCGGCTTTCGCCACATAGTTCAGTCGGAAAGTGATGAGCGTTTCCTTTTGCAAAAAGATTTCCTGCGCGGCATCGCCGAACTGCGAGCCTTCGGCTTCACGTACGACATTCTGATTTACGCCCGCCAGCTGCCGGCGGCAGTCGAATTCGCGGCAAGGTTTCCGGAGCAGAAATTCGTTGTGGATCACATCGCCAAACCGGAGATAAAGGCTAAAGAAATCGCCGGATGGGAGCGCGGGATGCGGCGGATGGCCGCCCTTCCCAACGTTCACTGCAAGCTTTCCGGCATGGTAACCGAAGCCGAGTGGACGCGGTGGCGGCCAAGCGACTTTGCACCTTACCTGGACGTGGTGTTCGAGTGTTTTGGCAGCGACCGGCTCATGTTTGGTTCGGACTGGCCGGTGTGTCTGCTGGCAGGCAGTTACTGTCGGGTGAAGGAAATCATTGCCGATTACACCAACGCTCTGCCGCAGCACGAAAAGGACAAGATCTTCGGCCTGAATGCGGCGAAATTTTATGGACTTGCAGCTTAAAGACAAAGTGATTCTTGTCACCGGCGGGGGCAAGGGAATCGGCGCCGCGATTTGCCGGGCGGTATGTCAGGAGGGCGGCATTCCGGTAATTGCGGACCGCGATGAAGATGCCGGCGCCAGGCTGGTGCGGGAATCAGGCCACGAGCGGGCGCGCTTCGTAGCCGTTGACCTTTGCCGGCCGGAGGAATGCCGCCGTGCAGTGAACCGGGCAATGGAGTTCTTCGGCCATCTTGATGCCCTGGTGAACAATGCCGGCGTCAACGACGGCATCGGCCTGGAAGGTGGCAGTCCGGAAAAGTTCGCGGCATCGCTCGAACGGAACCTGCTTCACTACTACAACGTGGCGCATTATGCGCTGCCGGCGCTGAAGGAGGCGCGCGGCGCCATCGTCAACATCGCGTCCAAGGTGGCGCTGACCGGACAGGGAAACACCTCGGGTTACGCGGCCGCCAAGGGCGGCATTCTCGCCCTCACCAGGGAGTGGGCAGCCGAATTGCTTTCCGCCGGCGTTCGAGTGAACGCAGTCGTTCCGGCGGAGGTGATGACCCCGCTTTACCAGAAGTGGCTCAGTGGCTTTCCCGATCCGCAAACAAAACTCAGCTCCATCGTAAGCCACATACCACTCGGCAAGCGGATGACCACAGCGGAAGAAATCGCCGCCACCGTGCTCTTTTTGATTTCTCCCCTGGCCAGCCACACCACCGGGCAGTTTCTGTTTGTGGACGGCGGGTACGTGCACCTCGATCGCGCTTTGACCTGAAACCAAGCCGATGACGAACGAATCGCGGCCACGCCTGGCAAACCACCCCGTTCCCTTTACGGAGCGCCGGTTCGTGGTTCCTTTCACTCTCATAACCTGCCTTTTTTTCCTGTGGGCGCTGGGAGTCAATCTCAATGACATTTTGATTCCGCGCTTCCGTGATGCCTTCGGGCTCAGCGATTTCCAGTCTTCATTCATCCAGGTAGCTTTCTTCGGCGGGTACTTCCTCGCCGCCTTTCCTGCCGGCTGGCTGATGGAGCGCGTCGGCTATAAGCCGGGAATCCTCACCGGACTGGGGCTATGCGCGGCCGGAGCCTTGCTGTTTCTGCCCGCCTCCGCCGCCGGGCTGTACCGCTACTTTTTGCTGGCACTGTTCGTAATGGCAAGCGGACAAAGCTTCCTGGAAGTGGCTTCCAACCCCTATGTCACTATCCTGGGACCAGCGGGCAGTTCCGAACGCCGCCTGAATTTCGCCCAGTCCTTCAATGCGGTGGGAGCGGTCATGGCGCCGCTCATAGGCGGCGCGTTCATCCTTACCGGCGTGGAGCGCACTCCCGGTCAACTGGCGGCCATGACCTCGGCCCAGTTACACGTCTATCGCGCTGCGGAGGCGAGTTCCGTCCGGCTGCCTTACGTTGCCATAGCGGGCATATTTGTTTTCATGGCGGTGGTTATCCGCTTCACCCACCTGCCGGACATCACGGACAAAGGTCCTGACGCCACCGCCCCCGAGCCGCCTCGCGACAGCATCTTCGGGCACGCACATCTTATTCGGGGGGTGGTGGCGCAGTTCTTTTACGTGGGCGCGCAGGTGGGGGTGGCCAGTTTCGTCATCCGTTTTGCTCAGCATACTGTTCCCGGGATGACGGCTCGTCTCGCCGCCTTCTACCTGCTTGGTCACCAGATTGGCTTTATGTCAGGCCGCTTCGCCGGGTCCGCCATGATGAAGCGCATTGCCCCGCCCCGGCTCCTATCCGGGTTTGCGGTCGGCTGCCTGCTGTGCATCACCATCGCCCTGATCACCTCCGGCATCGTGCCCGTCTGGGCGGTGGTGGTAATCGGCTTTTTTCACTCCATCATGTTTCCGACCATATTCGCTCTCAGCATCAAAAACCTCGGCCCGCTCACGAAGCGGGGTTCGTCGCTGCTGGTCATGTCCATTATTGGAGGCGCCATCTTTCCCGCCATCATGGGCCGCATCTCCGACGCCAGCAACATTCAGACCGCGTTCCTCGTCCCGCTGATCTGCTATGTATACATTCTCTATTTTGCAGTGAAGGGATATAAGCCCGTAACGACGGCCAGCCCGGCGGCGGCGGTGGCGGGAGCCGAGGCGCAAGGATCATGATGCGACGTTATTGCCTCACACTCGACCTGAAAGACGACCCGGCGCTCATCGCAGAATACAAGCGCTATCACCAGAAGATCTGGCCCGAGATCACGCAGAGCATCAAGGATGCTGGCGTGGAGAATCTAGAAATCTATCTTCTCGGCACACGGCTGATCATGATCCTGGAGGCCGGGCCCAAGTTCTCGTTCGAGGCCAAGGCCAAGGCCGACCAAGCCAGCCCGAAAGTGCGCGAATGGGAGGAGCTGATGTGGAGGTTTCAACGGCCGCTGCCGCAGGCCAAACCAGGAGAAAAGTGGCTGCTCATGGAGCGTATTTTCAAGCTCGAGCCGTGAGCCGGGGCGAAGCCGCATTTATCCCCGGGCCGCGGCGTTAATCTGCACGGGCTGCAAGCGCGGCGCCAGCAGATGCAGGAACAGCAGGGCAATCAGGTAGGCGCACCCGGCAATCAGAAAGGGCACCATGTAACTGTGCGTCCACTGCAGTATGTGGCCGACTCCGTCGGCGATCAACATTCCGCCAACCGCGCCCGCGAATCCTCCCAAGCCCACAACCGAAGCCACCGCCCGCTTGGGAAACATATCGGAGGCCAGGGTAAACAAATTGCACGACCAGCCCTGGTGGGCCGCGGCAGCCAGGCCAATCAGCAGGACCGCCGGCCACAAATGAACTACCCGGGAAACGGAGACGATCGGCACCACCGCCAGGGCGCAAACGGCCATAGCCGTCTTACGGGCCCGGTTCAGGCTCCAGCCTTGCCGCAGTAGCCGCGATGAAAGCCAGCCACCGGCGATGCTGCCGCCATCCGCCATGATGTAAATCACCACCAGGGGCGCGCTCAGCTCGGTAAGCGTCAGGCCATGTTTGCTATGCAGAAAGGAAGGAATCCAGAACAGGTAAAACCACCAGATGGGATCGGTGAGGAACTTGGCCGCTGCGAATGCCCAGGTTTGGCGATGCGGCCACAGCTGCTTCCAGGCTATTTTCCCCAAGGGCTCGGCGGGATCGCTATTGATATAGGCCAGTTCGCTTGGGGAGAGCCGCGGATGCTGTTCTGGGCGGCGATAAATCACCAGCCAGGCCAGCAGCCAGCCGGCGCTGAAAAAGCCGGTAAACAGAAACGCCCACCGCCAGCCCAGGTGAACGTAAATCCAGGGAACAGCAAGCGGCGCCAGCACCGCTCCCACGTTGGAGCCGGCGTTGAACAGGCCGGTGGCGAGAGCACGCTCCTTGCGGGGAAACCATTCGGCAACCGTCTTGATGCCGGCGGGAAAGTTGCCCGATTCTCCCAGGCCGAGCATAAAACGCGCGGTAACGAATCCCCAAACGGAGTTGGCCAGCGCGTGCCCCATTGCCGAAAGGCTCCACACCGCGATGGAGATGGCGTAACCAATGCGGGTGCCCACGCGATCAATGAGCCGGCCCATCCCCAGCAGACCGAGGGCGTATGCCGCCTGGAACGCGGTCACGATGTAGCCATATTGAATGTCATTCCAGCCGATGATTCGTTGCAGGTAAGGGGCAAGGATCCCGATTACCTGCCGGTCCATGTAGTTGATGGTGGTGGCAAAAAACAGCAGCGCGCAGATACCCCAGCGATAGTGACCGGTGGTGGGCGGTGGCTCGGTTGCGGCGGCTGGTGCTGAGCCCGTTACCGGGAGGCGAGTTGGCTTTGTACTCTGATTCACCACAACCTGCCACAACGCTCGTCGGGTCGCCGATTTTCGCGCTCTCGCCCGTAGCGGCATCAAGGACGTGGGACTTCAGGCGCAACTACGCCCGTTCCGGCTCAGCCGCCGTGATCTCGAGTTTTGCTTCCTGCTTGCCCAGCCTCGGGTGGGTTGCGGTAAGCCGCACTATTCCGGGCTGTTCCTGGGCGCGAATCCAGATAGCTCCCGTGCCCCCCACCAGGGCAAAGGGATTGTCGCCGATGATTTCCGCCGGGCCTTCGAGTTCGAACCGGATGGCATCATCGGCAAACGGCCGGATGGCCCCGAACTCGTCAGTTACGCGAAACACAACCCGCGTGCTGTCCGCCCCATCGGCTACCAGGCTGGTATCATCAGGCGCAAGCAAAAACTTCTGGTCTACACCCCTTCCGGAATACGTTTTGCTGATCACTTTCTTGCCCTGGATGTAGCCTTCAATGCGCAGGTCGCCCCAGCGGTGAAACAGTTCGCCCAGTTGTGTACTGAAGGGAGCATAGCGAAGATGAGCAAACTCGCTGCGGTCGGGGTCCGCCTCCGTCACTAATTGGTCGTCAATGTAGAACTTCAGGTGGTCGCAATTGGAGCAGACAACGGCTTGCGAGAACCCGATGGATTCATCTCCCCGGGCCCAGTGGAATGCGGGCTCCAGCACCACCTCCTCGGCGGGGTCGCACTGTGACTTGTAGAAGCCGGCCGCGGGCTTGGGTTCACGGAAAATGTCGGTAACACCGTGATAGCAGATGCGGTCGCCCGAACCGAAATCCCCGTGCGTGTTGTAGTCGAACGCGCACCAGCCGATTCCTCCTGAATATTGCGGATTGGAAGCCAGCTGATTATGGATGCGGGCATGCCGCAACGTGTGCTCCCGCAGCCGCGCCACATTGTCTATGGTCTTGGTGGGATAGGTATGTCCTACAAACTCCGTGTTCAGATAACGGGGATGGTTCGGCGGCTGCAGAGGAAAACCGAAGTCGTTCATAGTGAAGACGTCTTCCAGGAATTCCGAGCTCTGAAAGTACCGGATTCCTCCCGTCTGGCGCGTGGGATCCAGCGAATGAGCGAGGGCATTGGTCCGGGTGTAGAAATCGTGATCATCTTTTGACTCGTTGATGCGCACGCCCCACAAGATAATCGCCGGATGGTTCCAGTCCCGGCGGATCATACGCCGCACGTTGTCCACGGCAATGTCCTTCCAGGCCGCGTCGCCGATGTGCTGCCAGCCCGGAATTTCTTCTAAAACGAGCAGACCAACCTCATCGCAGCGATCCAGGAAGTGCGGTGACTGCGGGTAATGCGAAGTCCGGACCAGGTTGCACTTCAGGTTCTTCCGCAGGATATCTGCGTCGCGGCGTTGCACGCGCGCGGGCATGGCTTGGCCGACAAATGGAAAAGTCTGGTGCCGGTTGAGGCCGCGCAGCTTGATGACCTTGCCGTTCAGCTCAAACCCGTGGTCGGTAAATTGCGCTTCGCGAAATCCGAACCGCCGGGCGTCCTCATCAACCACTGTGCTTGCCTGCAAAAGCCGCGCCTTCACGGTGTACAGGCTGGGCTGGGCGAGTTCCCACAACCTGATGCCCGCCAATTTCCCCATCTGCACCGTGTGCGCGGCCGGCTCACCCGCCGCTTTTGCTGGGGGAATTCGCGCCGTGCTCTTTGCCAGCACACTGCCGCCGTCGCGCAGCTCAACCTCCAGCGTGAGCGCTTCCCGCGAGGGCTCCAGGGGCTGCACGAAGCACTCCACTGCCAGGCTGGGAGACTGGGTAAGAACGTCCCTGGGTCGCGCAACTATGTTTTCAATGAACGTGGCCGGCACTGCACGCAGAAAAACCTCGCGGTAGATGCCACCAAAGGTCAGGTAGTCAATTTCGTAACCGAAGGGAGGGATGTCGGGCCGTTCCGTGGAATCCAGCGCCACCGCCAGAACGTTGTCTCCGTCCCAGTTCAGGTGCGGCGTCAGTTCAAATGAAAACGGCGTATATCCGCCCTTGTATTCCCCCAGTTTGTGGCCATTGATCCAGACAGTGGAGGCGGTCATGGCGCCCTGGAAGTCCACGAATACATGCTTCCCTGTCGTCTCCACGGGGAGCCTGAAATGCCGCCGGTAGGCGGAAACAAACTCGTAAGATTTGTCATCGAAACCGTGCCAGGGAAGCCGCTTATTGGTGTGCGGAATAACAACTTTTTCAAATTCGGAATCGTCAAATCCGGGCGCTTCGAACCCCTCCGGCAACCGCGCGTTGTAGCGCCAGTTGCGGTTGATTGGCAGCACTAACCGCCCGCTCTGCCGCGCATTGGTGCCCTGGAATGCTTTCCCCGGCAGGTACCTGCTGATGGCTCCGCTGGCCGCCAGCGCGGCGCTGGTCTTGATAAAGTCGCGACGGTCCATGCCTCTCCCTCAAAAGATGAAAGTTGCGGCTGTGAAGAATGCTTCCGCTTGCAATTTGCCAAACTTGTCGCACACGATGAATGAAGGGACTCGGCAGGTGGCGTTCAGGCTGGATTTTGCCGCCTGTCTAACAAACTTGACCCGGCAAACTGATCATTGTAAGCGTTTCCCGGAAGCGTTAACATGCGATTCCCAGACTGGACGAATGCGGGCATCCGTCCGGCCTTGCTGCCTGTTTTTTTTAGTATCGTCTCCCGACATCTGTATGGGCGCCCGGTGTATCCTTCCGCGATGCGAAACCCCAGCCTGAATACTTCCCTCCACGCGGCATTTCGGCTTGCAGCATGTTTCCTGCTCTGTGGGTTGAGCGCCCTGTTCGCCGCCGCTGCCCAGCCGCCCTTGGCGACCGTTTCCGTCCAAACCAAATCGCTTGGCCGGCAAATCCCCCCGGATTTTGTCGGCTTCAGCCTTGAGGTTTCCACCGCCGGTCAGGGATTGCAGTCCTTCGCCGGGGGAGGCAAAACCGGCGTGCGCCGCGCCGAATATTCTCTGGGCGCTCCCGGCGCACCTAACCAGGGTTTTTTCCAGTACATGCGCAATCTGGGTCCGGGCATCCTTCGCCTGGGCGGCAACAGCCAGGACAATACCTGCTGGAATCCCTCCGCCGCCCCCCATCCCGACCGCTGCCAGGGGACCCTCAGTTCGGATGATTTTCGCCTCTATTCCGAAGCCGCGAAGGCCTCAGGCTGGCGCCTTATCGTAGGCCTCAATCTCAAGCAAAACTCGAGCCAATGGGCGCTGAACGAAGTCACGGAGGGCATCGCAAAGGAAATCAAACTGGAACAGATCCTGGGACTTGAACTCGGCAATGAGCCTGATCTTTTCGGTCCACCTTCCCGGCCCAAGACCTACACGCCTGCCGATCAGGTCAGGGATTTCCTCGCCTACCTCCACGCTTTCCAACAGACTCCCACTGCCAGGAAATACCCGGTCATAGGCCCGGCCACCTGCTGCCGCTGGCGCAATGCGCGTGACTTAGGCGCTTTTGCGGACGGAATCAGCCCCTCCAACCTCAAACTGGTAACCGTACATGAGTACCCCACCACGACGTGCAACGGCGGCAAGGTTACGGTGGCACAGTTGCTGGCTCCGGGCCTGATGACGCGCTTTAACGATGAAGCCAAAACCTGGATCGAGGCCGCCCACGAACGCAAGCTGCCCATTGCGCTGGCCGAAACCAACTCCGCCTCCTGCGGCGGCATGCCCGGCGTGAGCAACGCCTTTGCTGCCGCGCTCTGGGGACTCGATTGGCTCTTCTCTGGCGCCGAGGATGGTTTCAGCAGCGTCAACTTCCACATCAGCTACCGCCCCGGTGGCAGCTCGTACAATCCGGTTGACACTTACGGTCGGGCTGGCCACCAGTACGAAAACCTTGCTCAGCCGCTCTACTACGCCATGTACCTGTTCGCTCACAGCGCTTCCGGCCGGCATTTGTTGCCTGCTGAAACACAGGCCGCCGCTAACGTCCGCGCCTATGCCACCACTGGCTGCCCGGCTTGCGCGGTGAACGTGGTGATTATTAATAAGGACGCCACCGCCTCCGGCCGCGTGCGTGTGCACCTGGAAACAAAAATGGGAGCAGGAAAACTGCTTCTGCTTCAAGCTCCCGACCTGAATTCGCCATCCTCGGCAGTGACCTATGGCGGAGGGCAATTTGATAGCAACGGCCACATTGCGGCTCCGCATGCTACCGACGTTGGGGCGAATAAGAATGGCGACTATGAGTTCGAACTTCCCCATGCCGCGGCCGCGTTGCTCATTGTCTCCCACGCGGCAAGATGACACCGGTGGCGGGCACCTGCCTCCCGCGGCAAGGCTGGCGATGTTCCGGCATCACCCGGCCGCCCATGGGACAAATACCCGGGATGCACTGCTTCAGCCCGCCGCTTCCTGGTGATTCCCGCGCGCAGTCTACGCATCACTTTGTGCGCGTGTTCAACTGGTCAAGGGTTCGCTTCAGATGTTCGAGCTTCTGCCCCGCCTCGCCGAGCTTGCCTTCCGCGGTCAGCCGCTGATAGTCGGAAAGGTCCCTGGCGGCCTGCGTAATCAGAGCATCACGCTGCGTTCCAGGTTGTGACGTGGCGCCTCCCAATGTCCCTTGTGGTCCCGTTTCCGCTGTCGCCGCGCCGGAAAAGGACGAGGAAGCCGCTCCCCCAAACAACCCTGCCATGGCCGATTCGAACGTGGGCCCGTAGGCCAACCGGTCCTGCAGCGCCAGCACCACCAGCCGCAGTTCGGGCATGGGGCTGCGCTGCGCCTGCAGATAGATCGGCTCCGCATAGAGAAGGGCGCGCCCGGTTGGAATCACCAGCAGGTTCCCCCGGCGCACGTGCGACCCCTGCTGGTTCCACAGCGTCAATTGGCCTGAGAGCTGCGCGTTCTGGTCAATACGCGCTTCGATCTGCAACGGTCCATCAACCAGTTTCGTTTTAGGAAAATCGTACACCACGGAAGTGCCATAGTGGTCGCCATCGCTGCGCCCGGCGATCCAGCCGATCAGATTATTGCGATTGGCGGGCGTAAAAGGCAGGATTTCCACAAACTCCATCCCGCTTTCCCCCGGCAGCTTCATAAGCACGAAGTTCGGCTGCATGGGTTGCGTGGCCTGATCTCCCATCTCACTCATTCCCACCTGATTGGCAACCGTCCACAGATCCTCGCGGTTATAGAAAACCTCGGGATTGGTCATGTGATACAGGCCGTACACTTCCGCCTGCAGGCGGAGCAGCATTTCCGGGTAGCGCACATGCTTGCGCAGGTCCGGGGGCATGGCCGATGCATCCTTGAACAGGCCGGGAAATACGCGCCGGTAGGTGGCAAGAATAGGATCGCCGCTGTCGAAAACGTAGAAGGTGGCCGTTCCATTGTAGGCGTCAACCACCACCTTGACGCTGTTCCGCATGTAATTGATGCGG
>DATGGJ010000293.1:0-2952 GCA_035308585.1 Terriglobales bacterium | reverse complement strand
CCGCCATCGAGCGACTGGTGGAAGGCGCTGTTGGCGACCAGAACTTCGTTTTCGTCGCGAGGGGAAACGGCGAGGCGGATGTAATAGCCGGCGCGGCCGATGAGGGAGCGGTCCCAGTTGACGGCGTTCCAGGTTTCGCCGCCATCATCGGAGCGCCAGAGAGAGCCCTGGTCGGCGGTTTGAATGAGGGCATAGACGCGGCTGGAATCGGTGGGAGCGACGGCGACGTCAATTTTGCCCAGCGGCGATTTGGGCAGGCCGTGGCCCTGGATGCGGGCCCAGGTATTGCCGCCGTCGCGCGAAACCCAGATGCCGCTGCCTGGTCCGCCGCTGAGTTCGGCGTAGGTGTGCATCTCCGCCTGCCACATGCCGGCAAAGAGGACGAGAGGATTCTGCGGGTCCATGGAGAGACCGGAGCAGCCGGTGTTCTCATCGGCGAACAGGACGCGGTCCCAGTGCTGGCCGCCATCGGTGGTACGGTAAACGCCGCGCTCCTGCTGGGGGCCGGTGAGGCGACCGAGGGCGCATACAAAGACGATGTTGGCATTCTGCGGGCTTACGATTACGCGGGCGATGCGGCCGGTGTTGTCGAGACCCATGCGGGTCCAGGTTTTGCCGGCGTCGGTGGACTTGTAAACGCCGTTACCGGTGACGTCAGTGTCGCGAATGGCCCAGGCCTCGCCGGTTCCCGCCCAGACGAGGCTGGGGTCGGAGGGCGCGACCGCGAGGGCGCCGATGGCCATTGCGGGCTCCTTGTCAAAAACCGGCGCCCACTCATTGCCGCCGTCGGTGGATTTCCACACCCCGCCGGAGGCGGCGCCCGCATAGTAGGTGCCAGGGTCGCCGGGCACGCCGGCGATGGAGGCGACGCGGTTACCGACCGCAGGGCCGACAAAGCGGAAGCGGAAGCCCTCTTCCTTCTTTTTGTGATCGGGTTCCTGGGCAAAAGCAGCAAAAACCAGAAGGAGGATGAGCCAAGGGAGCAGGAAGTGCTTGCCGCGTAACCGAGCCATGAACATGGGTTTCACCTCGCGTGGGCGCAAGAATACTAACCTTTTCCGGTCTGGCCATAGTAGGCGCTGGGACCGTGCTTGCGCAAAAAGTGCTTGTCGCGCAGGGCGTCGCTTAGAGGTTGCACAGCCGGATTGAGAGCCAAACTGGAGAAGGCCAGCCAAGCCACCTGCTCCAGCATGACGGCAACGTGGACCGCCTCCTCCACGGTTTTCCCCCAGCAGAAAGGAGCGTGTCCGGCGACCAGCACCGCGGGCATGTGCGCCGGGTCGAGTCCGGAGAAGCGGCGGACAATGGCCTGGCCGGTATTGAATTCGTATTCCGCCTCGATTTCCCCGGGCTCCAGGTGCGGGGTGACGGGAACAGGGCCGCGAAAATAATCGGCGTGGGTGGTCCCCAGGCAGGGGATTTCGCGGCAGGCCTGGGCCCAGGCGGTGGCGTTGGAGGAATGAGTGTGCACCACGCCGCCAATATGGGGGAAGGCGCGATAGAGCACCAGGTGGGTGGGCAGATCGGAGGAGGGCCGCAGCGACCCCTCAACCAGGCGGCCATTGAGGTCGGTGAGGACAATATCCTCGGCGCGCATGCGGTCATAAGGGATGCCGCTGGGCTTGATGGCGACCACGCCCTGGTCGCGGGCAATGGCGCTGCAATTGCCGAAGGTATCAATAACCAGGCCGCGCGCCACCAGATCCAGGTTAGCCTTGAGAACTGCATTGCGCAGCGATTCCAGCATCATGTATGGCTCCGGGTTATCCCCGCGGGCAAGGCCAGAGTGACAGCGGCCGGCGCGTCCCTGCGGCCCGCCAGGATTTGAGTTGCGGCTGACAGCCGAAGTTTTGAGCCCTTCATCTTACCGCGCCGAGAATCGGAAGACGGTAGTTTCGCGGTAATGCTGGCCGGGCTGAAGCTCGGTGGAAGGAAAATCAGGGTGGTTGGGCGAGTCAGCATAGTGCTGCGTCTCGAGGCAAAAACCGTAACGGCGCTGGTAAACCTTACCCTGCTTGCCGCGAATGGTGCCGTCGAGGAAATTGCCGCTATAGAACTGAACTCCGGGCTGGGAGGTAAAGACTTCCAGCACGCGCCCGCTGCCGGGTTCGTGGACCTCCGCCGCCAAAACCAGCGCGCGGTCGCCTTCGCGGTCGGGAATCCAGTTATGGTCATAGCCGCCGGCCAATTTCAACTGCTGATCGTCGGCGGAGATGCGCGAGCCGATGGTGGCCATGCGGCTGAAATCCAGGGGCGTGCCTTTAACGCTGCGAATTTCTCCGGTGGGAATGAGATTGGCGTTGACCGGGGTGAAATGGCGGGCATGGATCGTCACGCCGTGCCCCAGGATGTCGCCTTCGCCCTGCCCGGCTAGGTTGAAGTAGGAGTGGTTGGTCAGGTTGAGGACGGTATTTTTGTCGGTGGTGGCGGAGTAATCAATCTTCAGCTCGTTCCGGGGGGTCAAGGTGTAAACGACCCGAGCCGAGAGATTGCCGGGATAACCCTCTTCCGCGTCGGGGCTCAGGTAGGTAAGCTCCAGGGCGGGAGCACCGTTGCTGGAAATTTCCTTCGCAGTCCACAGGCGTTTATTGAATCCGATGGCGCCGCCGTGAAGACTGTTGTCGCCGTTATTGCGGGAAAGAGTGCAGGTGACGCCATGCAGGGTGAACCTGCCGTGGGCAATGCGGTTAGCGAAGCGGCCAATGATGGCGCCCAAGTAAGCCTTATCGGTTTCATAGCCGGCAAGGGTGTCGTAGCCGAGGACGACATCGGCAAGTTTGCCGGCACGGTCGGGAAGCAGCAGATTGACGATGGCGCCGCCATAGTTGGTGATGTCTGCCTGCACTCCATTCTGGTTGCTGAGAGTGTAGAGGAAGGCGTCCTCTCCCTCGCGGGTCGTGGCGAATAGCCGTTTCTTCATCGTCCTCATTGTCGCACTGCCGGGCCGGTGGA
>DATGGJ010000292.1:0-10328 GCA_035308585.1 Terriglobales bacterium | reverse complement strand
GATTGGGCCGCCTGCAGCGGCGCCATCGCACACGCCGCAGCGTACCCGCGCGATGACCGCCCTGGGCTGGACCGAAGACCGCTTCCGCTTGCTCTTTCAGCCCCTGATGCTCGAAGGCAAGGAAGCGGTGTGGAGCATGGGCGACGATGCTCCGCCCGCCTTTCTTTCCCGCCAGCGGCGTCCACTTTGGGATTTCTGCAAGCAGCGCTTTGCCCAGGTCACGAATCCATCCATCGACCCGTTGCGCGAGCGCCAGGTGATGTCGCTGCAGGTCTACACCGGGAAGAACTCGGTGCTGCCCTCGCCGCTGCTGGGTTCCGGGCAGATGCAGGCCCTGGCGGAAAGCCATGGACCCTCCGTTCGCGTTGACCTTACTTTTCCCGCGAACGAGGGCGTGGAAGGCGCTCTGGCGGCGTTGCAGCAGGTGGGTGAGGAAGCCAGCCGCGCCACCGGCGAAGGAGCGGGCCTGGTAATTCTCAGCGACCGCGCCGTCAGCTGCGAGCGAGCGGCCCTCCCGGCCTTGCTGGCTACGGCCGCCGCCTGGAAATCCATGATCGAAGCCGGGGGATGGCAAATCCCGCTGGTCGTTGAAACCGGTCAGGTGATTGACACCCATCATCTCGCGCTGCTGGTCGCGGCCGGCGCCGCGGCAGTGGTGCCTTGGCTGGCCCTGGAACTGGCGGCCGAAAAACCGGATGGCGCGGCCTGCTTCCGCGCCGCGCTGGAAGCCGGTTTGCGCAAAGTAATGGCCCGCATGGGCGTCTCTACCATGGCCAGCTACCGCAACAGCCAGCTTTTTGAAATCGTCGGCTTGGACCCTGACCTCTGCCAACGGTTCTTTGAGGATGCGCACTGCGCCCTGGGCGGCAAGAACTTGCCCGAGCTTCTGCGGGACGCGCTGGACACTCACACCGCGGCGTTTGCCGCCGAAAACGGCGAGTTGCGCGATGCCGGCCTGTACCGTTTCCGGCATCAGGGCGAAGCGCACGGCAACTCCCCGGAAGTGGTGCGCCACATGCACCGATATATCAAGTCGCCCAGCGAAAACGCCTACCAGGCATTTGCTCAGGTTGGGGAGGGGCAAGAAACTTCAGTTCGTGACCTGGTGGAAATTATTCCGGCAGCCGCGCCGGCAACTCCGGCTCATGTGGAGGGCGAGGCTTCCATCCTGAGCCGCTTCAGCACCCAGGCCATGTCGCTGGGAGCCATCTCGCCGGAGGCGCATCGCACCCTGGCCGTGGCCATGAACCGGCTGGGAGCACGCAGCAATACCGGCGAAGGCGGCGAGGACCCTCGCGTTTACCGCCACGGCGGGTTGGCCAACAACCGGGTGAAACAAGTGGCCTCAGCGCGCTTCGGCGTGACGGCGGAATACCTGGCGCACGCCGATGAGCTGGAAATCAAAATTGCCCAGGGCGCCAAGCCCGGCGAAGGCGGGCAACTGCCGGCCAGCAAGGTCACGCCCTACATCGCGCGCCTGCGCCATGCCGTGCCTGGCATGAGCCTGATTTCGCCGCCCCCGCACCATGACATCTACAGCATCGAGGACCTGGCGCAATTGATTTACGACCTGCGGGCGGTGAATCCGCGCGCCCGCATCGGGGTGAAGCTGGTCTCCAGCGGCGGCGTGGGCATGATCGCCGCCGGAGTGGCCAAGGCGGGCGCCGACGTAATCACCATCAGCGGCCACGATGGCGGCACCGGCGCCTCGCCCATGACTTCCATCAAGAACACCGGGTTGCCCTGGGAAGTGGGCCTGCGGGAGGCGCATGCTTCGCTGGTACGCGCCGGACTGCGCGGGCGGGTGCGGCTGCGCGTGGATGGCGGATTAAAGTTTGCCCGCGACGTCATCATTGCCGCGCTGTTGGGCGCCGAGGAGTTTGGTTTCGCCACCGCCGCCCTGCTGGCCATCGGCTGCGTCATGGCCCGCCAGTGCCACCTGAATACTTGTCCGGTCGGCATCGCCACCCAGGATGAAAAGCTGCGCACCCGCTTTAACGGAAAACCGGAGATGGTGATGCAGTATTTCCGGGCGCTGGCCGCCGATGTCCAGCAGTTGCTGGGCAAACTGGGCGCCGCCTCCATTGATGACATTGTGGGCGCGGTGGAGCTGCTTCGTCCCCGCGACGCGGATGCAGGCCGGGCGCTAGGCGGCTTGCTGGAGCCGGTGCAAGGTCCCGCCCAGCCCGCTTGTCCGCGCGAAGACCTCAGCCGCCTGCAGGACGAGATGATGCAGGCAGCCGAGGGGCCGGAGCAATTTTCGCGCCGTCGCCGCTTCCGTATCGCCACTTGCGACCGCGCCATCGGCGCCCGTTTGAGCGGCCATTTGGCCCGCCGCGGAGAAGCGGCAGAAATCGCCCCCGTGAGCTACGAATTCGTCGGCACGGCGGGGCAGAGTTTTGGCGCTTTTCTAAGTCCCGATCTCCACTTCCGGCTGCTGGGAGAGGCCAATGATTACGTCGGCAAAGGGCTGAGCGGGGGCACGATCGTAATCACGCACGGCCCGGAAGCCTCCCGGCGTGGGGATGTGCTCGCCGGCAACACCGTGCTCTATGGCGCGACCGCGGGGGAACTGTATGTGGCGGGACACGCCGGCGAGCGTTTCGCGGTTCGCAACAGCGGCGCCCTGGCGGTGGTGGAGGGCGCCGGGCAGCATTGCTGCGAGTACATGACGGCGGGCGTGGTGCTGGTGCTGGGCCCCGCGGGCTCCAACCTGGGAGCGGGCATGACCGGAGGCTTGGCTTATGTGCTGCACGGCTCAGCCGGCGCTTTCAACCGGGAATCGGTTCGCCTGCTCGAAGTGGAGATGACGGAGAGGCGCTGGCTGCGCCGGGTGCTGCGCAATCATGTCCGCCTCACCGGCAGCCCCAGGGCTATGACCCTGCTCAGCGACTTCAATCTTCCACTACTCCGGGTGGAACCGTTGCAGCTGCCTTGTAGCGTGGCCGATACCTGGGCCCCGATTCTGGAGAGATTGCATCAGCAGGAAGCCGCCTTGCCCGGCGCGGCCTGGGTCATCCCTGCACAAGAGCCCCTGGCGAATTGATCGCGACGTAACCACTTGCGTCTCTACGAATTTTTTGGCGCGGGTATGTTTCTGCCGAACTTTTGTGGCGCGGGCGCCTCCGCCCGCGAGTCAAACTTGGCGCCGGGACGCCAGCGCAGAGGTTGGTCAGGGCGACGGCCAGCCAACACGGACTATAATCACGCCAATTTATGGATTTCGATCAGCTGGTCACATTCCTGGAGGTCACCAAGCAGGGCAGTTTCTCCCGCGCCGGTGAAAAGGTGTTTCGCTCACAATCGGCGGTCAGCGCGCAGATCCGCCAGTTGGAACAGGAATACGGCAGCAAGCTCCTGGACCGCTCCGGCAAGCTGGTGCGCCTGACGCCGGCCGGGCGCGTCCTGCACGATTATGCCGAGCGCCTGCTCAAGCTCAAAGATGATTCCCTGCTGGCCATCGCCGACCAGGGCAAGACGCCACGGGGCACTCTCCTGATCGGCGCTAACGAGGCCACTTGCCTTTACGTGCTGCCCGAAGTCTTTGCCGAGTATTGTCGCCTCCATCCCCAGGTGCAGATCAGCATCTACCGCAATTTCAGCTACAAGATCGTGGAGAAACTGGAGAACGGCGCCATTGATGTGGGCATTGTGACCCTGCCCGTCAAATCGCCCAGCCTGAAGGTGCACCCGATTTTTCGCGATCAGCTCATGGTCATGGTCGGCCGCCAGCACCCGCTCAGCCGGCGTGAGGTGCTGACCGTACGCGACATCGCCAAAGAGCCCCTGCTGTTTCCTAAAACCGGGCATACCCGGCGCGTGCTGGACAAGATATTCCGTCCCTTCAACGCCGACCTGCAGGTCAGGATGGAACTGCCCAGCATAGGAATGATCAAAAGCTTCGTCGCCGCCGGCCTGGGGATTTCGCTCATCAGCGCCAGCTTTGCCCGCGATGAAGTACGTGCCGGGTTAGTCAAGCTGATTCCCCTGGAGGACGCCCAGCTGTGGCGGGAATTGGGCCTGGCCTACCGCCGCGACCGTACCCTCCCCCGCGCCACAACCGCCTTTATCGCTACGGTGCGGCAGCTGGCAGCCGCCCGCAAGCCTCCGGCAGCCGACTAAAACAGTGCCGGCCGTGCTGGGCCACCCTTGCCCCTGCACTATCATCTAAGTTGTTGCAGCCTAGGGGGTTAGAGATAATAGCGGAGAATTGTAAAGGAAATTTCCGGAATCCGAACAAACCTGAAAAACCAACAGTTTAGCCGGGCAGGAGCTGCTATGCTCCCGCCCGCTTTGGAAATTCTGGCCGGGCGCTGCCGCAACTGTCGCTCCCACAGGCTTGGGCTGTCTCTGCTCGCGCTGTGGGCCGAAGGTAGCGCCCGATAAACGTGCGGACGAGGTACTTATTAGATCGCCTCGACTATGTAATCGCACGTAACGACCGCTCTGGCAATGGCACGTAGTCACCGTTGGCGGATGTTCCCTTCGTGCGCGCCCCAGGCTGGTCGCACTGCTACGCGGATGTATACATGATTGGATGCGAGTTGCGCAAATTCAGCCCCGCTCGACTCCTGTTTTTCCCCTCCTGAGCCACTTTTTTGTCAGCGTTCTGCTTACCCTCCTGCCGTGGTGTCTAGAATAGTCACGGAGCCCTCTGATGCGAACCTTGCTGGACACTTTGGGGGAGATTGGCCGCGCTCTTTGGGCGCACAAGCTGCGTTCCTTTCTCACCATGTTCGGCATTGCCTGGGGCGTCGGTTCCCTGCTTCTGCTGGTGGGCGTGGGCGAGGGTTTTCGCTCCGGTAACCGGCGCGAAATGTCCACCCTGGGCAATGACGTCATGTTCATTTTTCCCGGGCGCGCCCCCAGCGTTGAAGGCAGCTTCGTGGGCATGCGGCAGTACTACCTCACCCAGCAGGACTATCTGGATATCGCCGCCCAGGCGCCGGCGGTCAAGGAGGTCTCCCCGGTGTTGCAGCGCAGCGATATCCAGGTGGTCAGCGACTACACCTCTACCAACGGCCAGGTTGCGGGTATCACCCCCAATTACAACCTCATTCGCTACATGCCCATCGCTTCCGGGCGCTGGCTCAACCTCGACGATGAGCAGCAAAAACTCCCCGTGCTGGTGCTGGGCGACGAAGCCCGCCGCATTCTTTTTCCCCATGAAGAGGCGGTAGGCAGCTACGTGCTGCTCAACGGCGTGCGTTTTCAGGTGATCGGCATTCTGCAGCGCATCGGACACGGGCAGAATAACGATTTCAACCTGCGCATGTTCCTTCCCTTCTCCACCATGCGCGATCTTTTCCCCGCCGAGAAAGTCGGGGAAACACTGAACGCCATTTCCTACATCAATTACCAGCCCCGCAACCGTGCCGAGCACCAACAGGCCCAGATGGAGGTGCACTGCATTGTGGCCCGCAATCACCACTTCGACTGGCGTAATGAAGATGCCTTTGACGAGTGGGACAGCGTGCAGAGCTTCGACATGGTGCTGAAGATTTTCACCGTGATGGATTGGTTTCTGGGCAGCGTGGGCCTGATCACGCTGGGATTGGGGGCCATCGGCGTGATCAATATCATGCTGGTCACGGTGAGTGAACGAACGCGCGAAATCGGAATTCGCAAGGCATTGGGCGCCACCCGGCGCAACATTCTTCTGCAATTCACGCTGGAGGGAGCGCTGCTCACCCTGGTAAGCGGCAGCATCGGCATAGGCGGGGCGGCGCTGCTCACTCGCCTGCTGCGCGGCCTGCCTGCGCCGGAGGGATTTGATCCGCCAAAAATCGTGGCCTGGTCGGCGGTGATTGCGGTGGGCGCGCTCGCCCTGGCGGGCACCGCGGCCGGACTCTATCCCGCCCGCAAAGCCGCCATGCTGGAACCAGTGGAGGCGCTGCGACAGGAATGAGGAAGCGCGAAATCCTGAACGAGGCGCTGCAGGCGCTGCGCTGGAACAAGCGCCGCAGCTTTCTCACCCTCCTGGGCATGGCCTGGGGCATCGCCACCGTGGTGCTGCTGCTGGCCTACGGCAACGGATTCGGCGTCGCCATCAACAATATTTTCAGCAGCTACGGCTCCAAGGCAGTGGGTATTTTCCCCGGCCGCACTTCCCTGCAGGTGGGCGGCAGCAAGGCCGGCCGGGAGATTCGCCTCACCAGCGACGACGTGGATGACCTGCGCAGCAGCGTTCCCCTCCTCCTGCACATTTCCCGCGAACTGGACAAAAACTTCAACGTGCAGAATCAGGACCGCGTGGCCAATGTGCCCATCACAGGCATTGATCCGGGAGCGCAGCAAATCTGGGCTCTCAAGCTGGCTGACGGCCGCTTCTTCACCCGGCGCGAGGACGAGACCCACGCCCGCGTCGCCGTCCTGAGTAACGACATCAAGGAGAAGCTGTTCTCCGGCGCTCCTGCCATCGGCCAGAGCATCCGCATCAACGGCGTGAGTTTTGAAGTGGTCGGCTTGCTTCAGGTGCGCATGCAGGAGGGCAACGACGATATCAATCGCATCGTCTACATCCCTTACACCGCCATGGGGGCGTTGCAGGACAACCGCTACCTGGGCGGCATCTGGCTGGACTATAACGGCCTGGCTGACGAGGCGGTGGTGAGGTCGGTGCGGGAAACGCTGGCCCTGGTGCACGGCTTCAATCCCAAGGATGAGCGCGCGCTCTACATCTTCGACCTGCGCAAGCAGCTCAAGCAGTTTGTCATCATCACCACCGGGCTGAAGCTGCTGCTGGGCTTCATCGGCACTCTGACTCTGGGCATCGGCGGCATCGGCCTGATGAACATCATGCTGGTGGCGGTCTCGCAGCGCACCCGCGAAATCGGCATGGCCAAGGCGCTGGGGCTGCGCCGCCGCGACATCCTGTTGCAGTTCCTGAGCGAGGCGTTGCTCATCACCGCCGCCGGCGGCGTGCTCGGCATGGCTCTCTCCTACGTCGCGGCCTACAGCCTCGGTTCCCTCACCTTCTACAGCGCCATGGCCAAGCACGCCAGCGCCGGCGATATCCACCTGGCCGTGTCGTTGAATGTATTGCTCGTCGCCACCGCGATTCTGGGCGTGGTCGGGATCGTAAGCGGCCTGATCCCCGCTCTGCGCGCCTCCAATCTTGACCCCATCGAGGCGCTGCGCTACGAGTAGCCGATCTATCGGCCACAATCCCGCCTCACTTTCCTAAATCCCGGCAAAGCGGTTATGCTGAGGAGATGTGCGAGGCGCCGGGCGGCGGTCAGGGGTAACGGCCAGGCGCAAGCCGGCACTAGGGGACGCAAACCATGAAATTCAGCTCCATCTTCCTCCTGATCTTGGCAGTAGGCAGCTTGCCGGCCGCGGCTCAGGCGCGCGGACAGAATGCGGCCACGCCGCCACCGGTGCCCTACGCCACCGCCAACCAGGTGAATGCGCTCCTGTCGCAATTGGAGTCCAACGCCACTTCTACCGCCTCCGACCTCAGCCGGCTGCGCATCAGCAAGTGGAAGGCGCCGGGCGGGGCCAAGCAACAGTCCGAGTCCAACCGCCAATCCATTTTGCGCAACCTGGAAACTGCCCTCCCCGGCATGATCAGCGCGGTGCGCGCCAATCCTGACGACATTGCCGCCAGCTTTACCCTCTACCGCAACCTGGACGCTCTTTATGACGTGCTCAGCTCCGTAGCCGAGTCCGCCGGCGCTTTCGGTCCCCGGGATGATTACGAGCCTTTGGCCAACGATTTGAACTCCGTTGAACAGATCCGGCGTGAACTGGCCGACCGCGTCTCCACCATGGCCAGCAGCAAGGAAACCGAACTGGCCCGGTTACGCAGTGAAGTCCGTGCCGCCCAGGCCGCGGCCCAGGCTGCTCCCCCCAAGAAGGTTGTGGTTGACGATAATGAGCCGGCGAAAAAGCCGGGGCGCAAAAAGCGCGTGGTCCATCATCCAGCGGCGAAAACCACCAAAGGCGAAGCGGAAAAGAAGCCCGCCACCACTCCAAATCCCCAGTAAAGCGGCAGGGGGTGATGTGGGGTAGCGGGCAGGCCGTCCTAACATCTCTCTGATTCCTGCCATTAGCCGGGTGCCTTTGGCCCCCCGTAACCCCGATTCTGGTTACCTTTGCCGGAACCTAGTCCTAAGTGCAACCATTTTCAGCACTTTTCCAGGGAACTCTCAACCCTCTGGCGGGGTCTATTGTAGTGGGGGTAAGCAGGACCAGGAGTGGTTTGAGTTCCTAGGAGTTACGACCCGGAGATCCTATAATGAGGGTTGTCGCCGTCAAAGCAGGGGCGGGAGCTACCACCTTGGGAGATCTGGCCAGCGCGATTGGGATTCGAGCCGAAGAATCCGCTCTTGTGGCGGAACTGAAAGCCGGGTCTGAGGAAGCTTACTCGTGGCTGATTGGGCAATATCATCAGCCCATTTACAACCTGGTTTATCACATTTCGAATGAACCAGCGGATGCCGCGGACACGGTGCAGGAAGTTTTCCTCAAAGTGTTCCGGGGCATGAAGAATTTCAACGGGCAATCCAGCTTGAAGACCTGGATTTATCGCATCGCCCTGCATGAGGCCTCCAACCACCGGCGCTGGTGGTTCCGCCACAAGGGGCGTGAGACTTCGGTGGATGTGCCCGAACAGAACCAGGAGGGGCAGGAACTCCGCGCGGAACTGGTGGATGCGCGGGAGTCGCCCTTCGATAGCGCGGTGCATGAGGAAGTGAGGGCGCGGGTGGAAGAACAGCTGCGGCATGTTCCGGAACCGTTTCGCACCACGCTCATCCTGCGCGACCTGGAAGAGATGTCCTACGAGGAGATCGCGGAAATCACCCAGGCCAATCTGGGCACGGTGAAATCGCGGCTTACCCGGGGACGCGAAGCTTTGAAACAACGGCTGGCGGAGTATATCCGCCAGGCTGGACCGCAGTTGGGGCTGCTGCTGCCGGAAACGCGTAAGCGGCCGCGGGCTACGGGAGCGCTGGGCAGGGGCGACCAGCTTGAGGTGACGTCATGAATTGCACCCAGGCAAAGGCTTTGTTCTCGCCCTATCTTGATGGGGCGGTAAGCGGCAAGCAGATGCGCACCGTACGCGAGCACCTGGGCAACTGCTCCGACTGCAGTCGCGAGTACGCGCTGCTCACTCATTCCCAGCGCCTGCTCGGCATGGTGGGCCGAAAACAGGCTCCCGCTGACCTGGCGCTGCGCCTGCGTGTCGCCATTTCCCAGGAAGCCGCTGCCGTGCGCCGGCCCTATTTAGCGGGCGTGTGGATTCGTCTGCAGAACGCCCTCGATGCCGTGATTGTGCCCGCCGCCGTGGGCGCGGTGGCCGCGATTCTGGTCTTCGGGCTGCTGCTCGGCTTCTTTGCCCTGCCCTCGCAGCTGCAGGCTTCCAGCGAGGATGTGCCCCTCGGCTTCTATACCCCGCCTCGATTGCAGTCCTCCGGCCCCGCGGGCATGGGCGTGGGCTCCATTAACGCCGATTCGCTCGTGGTGGAAGCTTATGTGGACGCCCAGGGACGGGTTGAGGACTACCGCATTCTCTCCGGCCCCAAAAACTCGGATAAATTTCTGCCTGAACTGAACCGCACCCTCATCTTCACCACCTTCCGTCCGGCCACGCAGCTGGGCCGGCCCACCTCCGGCCGCGCCGTGCTGACCTTCTCCAAGATCAACGTCCGCGGCTAGCCGCGCTTTCGCAAGCAGGAGCTTTTGCGGAATAGGCCTCTTGTGACGCGCGCACCCTCGCCCGCCTTACCGGGCCACGTCCAAACCACATCCGGGCTTTCCCGCCACTTCGTAGTGCCGCACATTCGGCGTCCGCTCCTCTTCCGGAAAATAGCGGTCGTCTTCGGGATAGTAAACCGCTCGTTCCGGCTCCGGCCCGGCGAAGCGACGCACCGCCTCCATGCTCTCCCAAAGCGTGATCAGAACGTACTCGGTCACATCGCCTATTTCGCGGGTCAGCACCAGTACGTCCTTGCACCCTTTGGTGGCCTTGTATTCCTTAAGTCCGGTCTGTTCCAGATATGACATGTACGCTTTGCCCATGCCCGGCCGGGTGCGGGCTTGCCAAATCCTGGCGATCATGGTGTTCTCTCCCTGCTCATGTTTTCCGCTTGCTGATAGCGCGCAAACATGCAGCTCAACCGCAGTCCTGATGAGGCCCTGAGCGAATTCCTGCAGACAGCGTAGTGATGCGCTGCCTGGCAAAAGCCCAGAAGTCACCCGCCCCATCGCTGAGTTAACCGCATCAGCGATGTATGGCGGCGCAGGCCGCGCTGAAATCGGAATAAGAGCCAGGGACGAAAGTGATGGGAACAATGTCCGGCGTCGCAGGGCGATTCGGAGTTTTG
>DATGGJ010000291.1:0-2705 GCA_035308585.1 Terriglobales bacterium | reverse complement strand
CCGCCGGTGAATCCGGCTCAGATCACGGTTATCCGTGCCGGTACTTTGATTGACCCGCGTTCCGATTCGCCCCTGCACAACCAGGTCATCGTCATTCGCGGCGACAAGGTGGAGAGCGTGGGCCCGGCGGGCGCCCGCATCCCCCAGGGAGCCACGGTGATTGACCTGTCCCACGCCACCGTGCTCCCTGGCCTTACTGATTGCCACACCCACATCCTGCTGCAAGGCGAGGATCCGGCGGAGGGCGGCTACGACGTCAACATTCTGAAGTACCCCCTGGGTTTCCGCGCCGCTCGCGGCACGGTGGCCGTGCGCCGCGCGCTGGAGGAAGGCTTCACCACCTTGCGCGACATGGAAACCGAGGGCGCCGGCTATCTTGACGTGGGCATCAAGCAGGCCATCAATGAGGGCTACATCCCCGGCCCTCGCCTCCTGGTGGCTACGCGCGCCATCTCCACCACGGGCGGCTATCCCCTGGAAGGCTACGCACCCGAACTCACCATGCCCAAGGGCGTGCAGATTGTGGATGGTCCGGTGGAGGCGCGCAAGGCCGCCCGCGAACAACTCGATCATGGCGCCGACTGGATCAAGGTGTACATGACCCACCGCTCCTGGCTGGATAAGCAGGGCGAACTGGTTTCCCAGCCCACGCTGACGGTGGAAGAACTGAAGGCCATCGTGGACGAAACCCACGGCTGGCAGAAGAAGGTGGCCTGCCATGCTTATGGGGGAACCGGCCTGCACCGCGCCTTGGACGGCGGTTGCGATTCCATCGAACACGGCCTCGAGCTGGATGATGCCGCCATCGCTCAAATGAAGCGCCAGGGCACCTGGTACGTGCCCACCCTCAGCGTCTATTACACCGACTGGGCGCCCGCCAACACGCCTGACGGGCAGCGCGACCGCAAGCGCGCCTCCGACCACGAGGTCTCCTTCAAGAATGCCAGGAAGGCCGGGCTGAAGATTGCTTTCGGCACCGACATGGGCGGCATCAAGTGGAGCGAGCCCATCGCCCAGGAGTTCTCACGCATGGTCGAGTTCGGCATGTCGCCCCTGGAGGCCATCCGCAGCGCCACCACTCGCGCCGCCGAACTGCTCGATATGCAGGGCCAGATTGGGGTGATCGCGCCCGGCTCCTACGCCGACATCGTTGCCGTTGCTGGCGACCCCCTGCATGAGATCAACCAACTGGAGCACGTGGCTTTCGTCATGAAGGGTGGCCAGGTTTATAAAAACGAGCTGAAATAAGCACTCGGCAGCCGAATGCTGACCGCTGATTGCTGAATGCTTCTTTTCCCGCTTGACTCTGCTGCCCTTCCTAAGATAATGCTGCGGTCTTAAACAGCGGGACGAGGAGGACCTATGAACGTCCTGGAACTGTGTGATCGCGAGATCTCGGCGGTGCCTCTGGAAGCCAGCGTGGCTGATGCCATCCGCATGATGCTGGAACTGCACGTGGGCGCGGTCTCGGTGGTGGATGGGGAACGGCGCGTGGCCGGCATCTTCACCGAGCGCGACCTTCTGCAGAAAGTCGCCCTCAGTGGGCGCCCTCCCGCCAACATTCCCGTGCGCGAGGTTATGACCACTCCCGTGGAGATGGCGACCCTCGATACCGGCGCCGGCGAGGCCCTGGCTACCATGGTCGAGCAGCACTACCGCCACCTGCCCATCGTGGACGATGAGGGCAAACTCCTGGGGATGCTCTCCATCCGCCACCTGCTGCAATGGCGGGTGGACGACCTGACCCGCGAACTTGACGCATTGGAGCAGTACACCGCCAGCGACGGCATCGGCGGCGACTGATGCAAGTTTGTGCCGCGCGGGCGCCCCACCCCGCGACTCGGCCATGTGGTGAACCGGCTGAACGCTAAGTGCTGAATGCTGATTGCTAATTGATGCCCAACCACGCTCCCGCTAAAACCCTCGCTGCCGTCCGCATCGCCACCGGCGTATTCTTCCTTTACTTTGGCGAATACAAGCTGGCTGATTCGGTCTTCGCCAGTACCTCGTTTCCCCAGCAGTGGCTGAAGGAATTCATCTCCCAGGGTGCGGTCAGCTTCTACGCCGCCTTTTTGCAGAAAGTCGTGCTGCCCCATCACGTTTTCTTCGGCTACGCCGTGGGGGCGGTTGAGTCCTTCATAGGCATCTCCCTGGTCTTTGGCCTTTGGGTGCGCGCCGCCTCCGTACTCGGCGTGCTGCACATGATTAATCTCACGCTGGCCACCTGGTGGGAGCCGGGCCACAATGTGCCCAGGTGGCGCTACTTCGGCAACGAACTCGATCATCTCCCCTTGTTGTTTCTTTTTTTGACCTTCTTCACCGCCAAAGCCGGACGAACCTGGGGGCTTGATGGAGTGCTCCACCGGCGGCACCGGCTGAAATCCAATTTTCTCGCGAGGCGATGATGAAGAAACTCAAACCGTATTTATCGGTCGGGGTCGCTCTTCTGCATCCGTCGCTATCTGCGTTCCTCCGCGGCGCTGCAGTTGCACGGCGCAAACCCTAAAAACAAAAGGCCGGCCCAAACCGGCCGGCCTTCCCAGCAAAACTTTCACCTACTTCTTGGGCGCGATCGAGTCCTTCACTGCCTTGGCCAGGTAGAACTTTGCCGTGGTCTTGGCAGGAATCTTAATAGGCTCGCCGGTCTGCGGGTTGCGGCCCATGCGCGCCTTGCGGTTTACCTTCTTCAGGCGGCCCAGTCCGGG
>DATGGJ010000290.1:0-27546 GCA_035308585.1 Terriglobales bacterium | reverse complement strand
CTCATTGAGCTCCATTGTCAGGGATAATGTGCTATTTGGGAATGGCCCATTGGTGGGATATGTCGCGTCCCGTATACAACAGAAAACACACGGCCAGGACAGGGACAAGAAAGCACCCTGGCGGAGCAAGGTGGACGGCTTCATCCCGCTGCGGCCAGGCAGTCCGGTATCCGGTGGCTATCGGGCCGGCAAGACTGATGGTTGACGCCGCCGAGTCCCGTTTGGTGGCCAAGCAGGCCAGCGGGTTTAGCATAACCCCCACCCACTTTTAGCTGCGACTATTGTGGCCATAAGCTGTGGCATAATGCCACCTGTATCCTCTTTCGGGGGCAGCAGATGCCGAACCATGCTGTCGCGCTCAGGGTGACTCCCTGCCTCAGTATCGAATGCAAGTTCTGGCTGGATGACGAGGGCTGGAACGGCAGCGCCGAAGAAGTGAATATCTGCATCCGGGCGGATAGCTTTGCGCAGGCCAAGGCCGACATGGAACTGGCGCTGGGCAAGCACCTCGAGTTGCTGCTGCGCGAGCGCCGCAGCCAGGCGAACGCGGCCTGAGCCGAAATCGCGGGCAGGGGCCACGGTCCCGGCCGGATGGCGGCACATCGAGTCCGGCTTTATCCGCCAGCCTGTTTTAACCTCACTTGGCATCGCCGGCCGCGGCCACATAAACCCCCAGGCCGATCATGGCCAGGCCTGAAACCAAGCGCTGCCGCCGGATCAGGCGAGTGCTGCGTTTCAACTTTCCACTCAGCGCGCCCGCCAGGAATGTAACTCCAACATCCGCGGAAGTGTTCAGGGCCACGGAGATCAGGCCAAGGGTAACGAACTGCGCGAAAACGTGCCCGCGTTCGGGGTGAATGAACTGGGGAATGAAGGAAAGGAAGAAGAGCGCGGTTTTAGGGTTCAAAACTTCGGTGGCTATTCCCTGGCGGAAGGTTCCGGAAAGCCTGGATGGCGAGGCTTGCGCCAGGTTGAGGCTGAGGTCGCGCGACCGGATCATGCGAATGCCGAGATAAACCAGATAAGCGGCGCCGGCATACTTGACCACGGCGAAAGCCAGGGCGGAGGCAGCCAGAATCGCGGAAACGCCCAGGGCGGCGGCGAAAACATGAAACATGCCGCCCAGCAGGGTTCCACCGGCGGAGAGGATTCCATCTCGTCGGCCGCCGGCCAGGGTGCGGGTGAGGACATAAAAAATTCCCGGACCGGGAGTAATGGCCAGCACCAGGGCCGCGGCAAGAAACAGTCCGAAACTGTGCATGGGCAACGTGAAGTGCCTCGGAGGCGCAGTATAGCATCGGCCTGCCGTCCCAACGGGTAACATGCGGCCTGGATTCTGCCGGACCGCTCTACCCAAGCTAGCGAGTCAGGGTGCGCAGACCCCAAGCCGCGGCAAAGGCGAAAAGAACCAAAAAGCTCAGACCGACAACCCGGCCGCCAGCAGTGCTTGTGCCCCAGCCCTGGAGCACGGCGACCAGTCACACCGCGAACAGAACGATGGCCACGCCGCCCATCAGCTTGATACACACGGGCGTATCTCCTCGCTTTCACAAACAGGTTGGCACCCGGTCCCGCCAGGGAAAAGCTCAGGGGTCACACAACGCGGTGATGTGACCAGTGGGAGTAGGCGCGCCGGCGTCTACGAACCTCTTCCGCCGCCGGGACGCAGAGGCCCGAGGTCTGGATAAAGACACCGTTGCCGGCGCTTGCGGCCTCGCCGCAGTGACCATTCTGGGTTTTCAAATGGGCGACGTGCCTGCGCCGGGGGTGATCAGTGTGGTGACACGAGGGCCGCGAGATGACGTTCGTAATCTCGACGGATTACCGGCCGGCTGCGAATACTGGCTTCGCGTCCCAAATTTGGACATTGTCCCAGGATTGGACGACCCAGGCGAACCCGCGGTTTCGCCGTTCCAGGTAAGGAAAGAAAGATGAAGGCACTCATGCGGAGCTTTGCCTTTGTTTGTGCGCTTGTGGTATTGCTGCCGGCATTCAGCGCGGCCGCCGGACCCGCCAATTCAAACATTGCTACGGTAGCGCTCAATGCCACGCTGAATGAGTCGCTTACGGTAACGGTGAGCTCGGGCACCAGCATCAATTTCACGCTGGCGCCAAACACCGCGGCCAACAACGGCAGCAGCAGTTCCAGCATCACCACGGCTTGGTCGCTGAAACCGGGAAGAAATAACATCGCCATCTGGGCTTACTTCACCAGCGCCACGGCGGCGCTGAACCCGGTGACTGCGGGCAACAGCTTCACCATTCCTTCGTCGGCGGTGAAGATCCAGGTGAACGGGGCAGGGCTTTTCAACCCCTGCAGCAATGTGAGCCCGTTCAACGGCGCGGCATCCGGTCTGCAGATCGGGACCACCACCATCACCGGCAACAGCAACGTCATCGGCACACGCACGGACACGCTGAATTACCAGATAGACACCACGGTGGTGCCGCAGTTGCCGGCGGATACCTACACCGGGGTGCTCAACATTCAGGCGCAGGCGACGCCGTAAATCCTCAGCAGGCAAAGGCAGGAAAATGGTTTCCCAGGCAACGGCAGAGAAGCGGTGGAGAGGAACAGGAGGCGGTCTAGTGGCAGCGCTCGCCCTGGCAATTGGGTTGAGCGCGGCATTGCCGGCCCAGACGGTGCGGCCTCTGATTGATGAGAACGTGGTCAAGAGCCCGGGAAAAAAGGCGAGCGGAAAAATCGAATATTACAACGACTCGCTGCAGCCTTTGAACGTGACTTTGGAAGCGAGGAGCTTCACGGTTTCCGACACCGGCAATATTTCCTACCGTCCGCTGGACAGCGACATTCACCTGAAACTCTCCGAGATGTCATTCCGCGTTCCGCCGCGGCAGAGCCATTACGTCTTCTACCAGGCCTGGTCCGACAAGCTGCCGGCGTGGTGCGTGCTGTACGCGGCCTTCTCCGGTTTCCGCCAGCGCACGCCGGAGGGCTTCATGATCCAGGTGCAGTTGCCGCACACCATCTACCTGTTGCCCAAGCGGCGACTTCAGAAAGCGGAGCTCAAAATCGTGCGGGCGCAATATCAGCCGCAGACGAAGAAGCTGGTAATTCGGGTGGCCAATTCGGGAGATGCCTTCGGGCGGGTGCTGGAAACGGATGTGCAGGGGCGAAAGACCAAAGCCAGCGAAAGCGGCTTCCCGCTGTTTCCCAACAGCGAACGGCAGGTGGAAATTCCCTGGCAGTCGGCCAGCGTGCCCAGCAGGGTAGTGCTGCATTTCGACCGTTTCACGATGGAAACGGAGGTCCAGAGCGCCGCCCCGTGATGCTGGCAGAAGGAAATGCACAAGCTCCCCACTTCGCTCGCCGTGGCGGCCTTTGCCTGGCTGCTGTGTCTGGGCTGCGCGCCGCAGTGCTGCGCGCAACTGGTGACGGTGGGCGGGGGCTCCTCTGACCTATACGACGCCAACGGCGCTTCCCTGCAGGTGCAAAGCGGCAATTACCAGGGATACCTGGGGGCGGGCGACCTGGGGGGAAACTTTCTGCTGGGCACCCGGGCCTCCGCCAAACTGCACGCCGGAACTTTGAGCCTGGGCGACGAGCCCATCAGCTTCGACCTGCCCACCGACATTTTCAACACCGACCAGTTTCTGCTGGCGCGCGGCGCCTCATTCAACACGCGCCGGCAGGGCTATGACGTGATGCTCTTTGGCGGCGCCACCGCGCTGGGCGGGGGTACGCCCTTCTTTCAGGCGTCCACCGCGGAGACACCCGCGGGCATGCTGTTCGTGGACAAAGCGGTGTCTGACCGCCTGCACTTCTATTCCCGCGAAGTATTTTCCGAGCAGCAGACTGCCATCAACGGTTTCAGTTTTCAGCTGAGCCCAGGAGTGGCGCTGGGGGCCGCCGGCGGCTTGGGCTCCAACCAGGCTTATGGCGCAGCCAGCCTGGAGGTGAAACAGAACTGGCTGGACTTGAGAGCGGCGTACATCGGCGTGGGAGACCGCTTCCGGCGGGTCACCGTGCGGCAACCTTTGAACTCCGAGTACACGGGCGCGAATATCCTGGCTACCATCAAGCCGCGGCGCGGCCTGGTGCTGGTGGCCGGGCACCAGAACCTGCTGCAGCCGCAATACAACATCAGCCTGCCCTTCGTGCGCGCCACGGTGGAGCAGTTGCAGGGCGGATTCGAGTTCCGCCAGTTGCGCTGGGGCGGAGGACTCTTCCAGTCCTTTCTGGAAGGGAAACAAACGGCCGGACAGGCGCTGTGGGCCGACCGGCCGATTACGCACTGGCTGGACACCGGCATCAACTACTTCCGCAGCCGCTCCCAGCAGGACAAGCAGGTTTCCAGCATGATTTCCGGCACCTTGCGGCAGACGGTTTCGCCGCGGCTCAGCCTGCTGCAGGTAATCAGTTCGTCGCAGGGGCAGACCACCGTCTCCTTTGGGGGGAATTATTTTTCCAACCGATTTGCCGTGGGAGTGGACTACCAGACGGTGTATGTGCCTTTTCTGGTTCGGCCATTCAAGCAGGGAATCGCGGTCACGCTGCAGTTGCGGCCATTCGGGGGCATCGAACTCGACGGTCAGAGCTTTCTCGGACCGGACGGGAAGACCCGTTACTCGGTCTCCGGCAGCAGCATGCTCTACGGCGCATCGCGGTTCTTCGGAGTGAACGGCTCCAGCGGCTATCGCCTGCCCAAGTATGTGGTTCGCGGCCGGGTGGTGGATGAGCGCGGCAATGCGATCGCGGGCGCCGCGGTGCGCGTGGATGGCGAGGTGCTTCTGACCAATGCCGCCGGCGAGTTTCTGGTGCGCAAAAAGCGGGAAGGAATCTATCCCATCCAGGTGTCGTTCAGTGATTTCGTGAATCCGCTGCCCTATGAGGTAGTGTCGTGTCCGGCGAGCGTGACGGCAATGCGCGAAGAAGTAGCGACCGAGGTACTGGTCACGTTGCGGCAGGGGAAGGCCGCGAGAGCGAAGTGAAGGCCTAATAGCCGAGGTCGCGCATGCTCAGGGCGAGACTGAAGTTTCTGGTCTGGCCGGACGGAATATCCTCAAAAATAATCTCCAGGATGGAGTGCAGGGGCTGATTAAGGGTGAAGAATTCGCGGCCGTGATTTCTGGCCAGACCCATGGCTAAGGATGCCTGGCCGCGCAGAGGCATGCGCCGCGCCATCAGTTCCGGAGCGGATAGAGAAACCGTGACATGGGAAGCGCTCTCGCCGCCTGCCTGCACCACGAAACTGCGTGTATTCGCGGCCAGGGACAACGGGATGCGCACCACCGCCCTGCCGCCGTGGCCGTGCAGTTGACCGCGAATGAGCAGACGACCGTGTGCCTGGGCCAAGCTCTGCACGTCTCCGGAAGCGCCGCTCACGCTGGCCTGGGCCGCCTGCAAAGAAAAGGTTGGCGGCATGGTGGCGAGCATCATGACCGGCGCGGGCGGGGAGTTTTTACCGGCCAACGCCGGAACCGGGCACAGGGCAGCGAGGGCAAGGCTGATTCCCAGAGACCGCAGACGAAAGACTTGGATGGGGCCTGCCACGCCTGTCACCATGCAGGAGGGTGGCCACGGCGGCGACTCCTTGCCGATCCCCACAAGGTACGCCATTCCTATAACTTAGAACGGTTCCACGGGGCTGCCCCCCAGCCCCTGCCCAGGACCGGTGTTCACGAATTGCACATAAATTCCAAGGTCGGGAATCGCCCGCGGGGCTTGTAACCGTTTTTTAACCTGATGTTTACAACCCCGTAATCTGCCTCCTCTAGATTGCAGCCGTACACCCGCAAACGTACTTGCATCAACAGCTTCGGGGCTGGTCCGGGTGGATGCTGGTGAGAGGAGAGCGGAAGAATGAAATTGCAATCGCGTCTGTTTTGGATAGCGCTCGCGGGGTTTGCCGTATTAGCTGCCGGCTGCCAGTCGAAATCAGGGCAGGGCGGCGCCAATGAAACGGTGAGCCTGGTGGGAGCGGGCAGCACCTTTATTAATCCCATCATGACCCGGTGGACCGCCAATTTTCAGCAGGCCCATCCCAACGTGCAAATCAACTACCAGTCCATCGGCAGCGGCGCGGGCATTCAGCAGGTGAAGGCAGGTACGGTGGATTTCGGAGCCAGCGATGTGGCTTTGAATGACGAAAAGCTGAAGGACATGCCGCCAGTGATCCAAGTTCCGGAGAGCGCCGGGCCAGTGTGCATCACCTACAATCTGCCGGAACTGAAGGAACCGCTGAAGCTGACATCGGCGGCGCTCTCGGGCATTTACTTAGGGACCATCAAAAATTGGCACGATGCCGCCATCGTCAAGGCAAACCCGGGAGTTAAGCTGCCCTCCACGGCAATTGCGGTGGTGCACCGTTCCGACGGCAGCGGCACCACCGGGATCTTCACCACCTATCTGGCAGCGGTAAACCCGGATTGGGCCAAGAAGGTGGGCGCCAGCATTTCCGTGAACTGGCCAGTCGGTCTGGGCGGAAAGGGAAGTGAAGGCGTAACAGGAGTGGTGAAGCAGACACCGGGAGCGATAGGTTATGTCGAATTGTCGTATGCCACCCAGAATCATCTGCCGGTGGCAGGGATAGAAAATAAAGCGGGGAAGTTCGTGACCCCGAGCGCAGCCGGAACCACCGCGGCCATTGACGCGTTCAAGACCGAGCTGGCGCAGGATGTGCGCACGCCCATCGTGGACCCGCCGGCGAACGCGCCCGAGGCCTACCCCATCAGCGGATTTACCTTCCTCATCATTCCCAAAGACGGCAGCGACCGAGCCAAGCGGCAGCAGTTGAAAGACTTCGTGCAGTACATCCTGACCGATGGCCAGCAACTGTCGCAGGGATTGGACTACGCTCCTCTGCCGGCTTCGATCTCATCGCTGGACCAGAACCTGCTCACGCAGACGACCGCCGCCGGCGCTCCGCTCAAATAGGGCGCCGATTTCTTCCACAACCTGTAACCGAAAATTCATATGCCCGTAATACAGCTGTAACGCAGCGAAATTAGAACTGCAGCCAGGAAGAGGACTACAAGTGACTCGACCTGACGCAGCCAGACATGAAATCACCAGGCACAGGAGCAGAAAAGCACATATGAAGCACGTTCTGAGGTGGTGCGCAGTAGTACCGCTGTTGTCCGCGCTCATGTTGGCGCAGAGCGGCAGTTCGGATAAACCGGCGCCGGAAGGCAAACCGACGCCGGCGGCGATTACGGAGAAGGATGTAACAGAATTGCGCGCCGCGCTGGCGGCGCAGCAACAGCAGATTGCGGCGCAACAGCAGCAGATCAAGCAGCAGCAGGAAATGCTGGAGCGGCTGAGCCAGAAGCTGCAGCAGAACCCGAACGGCCAGGTTCCGGCGGCGAAGCAGGCTGCCAGCCAGGCACCACTTCAGGCGCCCAATCTGGGGCAGGTGGCCAGCACCACGCCCATTCTGCCGTCGGGTGCGGCAACCTCGACCTCTGCGGCCCCGAAAATTGCCGAAGTCTCAGAGGGCCAAGCGACAGGGAATGGCCAGAAGCAGCAGGCCAGCGATTCCCTGGTGCTGGCCAGCGGCAAAATAAAGATCGGCGCCCTCGCTTACGCCGATTATGCGTATTACTACAACACCGGCTTCGGACCGCAGTTTCTCACCCAGACCAACTTCTCGGGTGCGGGCAATGACAACTACAGCGCCTTCGAAGTCAACCGCACCTATCTCAACTTTGTTTATAGCCCGAATGACTTCATCAGCTTCCGCATAACTCCCAACATCTATCGCCAGTTTGCGACCGCCAGCAATGACAAAGTGGGCAAGGTGGGCGCGGTCCCCGCGTCGGCGGATGGCAACCTGACGTTCCGGCTCAAGTATGGCTACGCTGAATTGAACGCCTTCCGCAATAGCGAAGCTTTCAAAGAGGACAACATCCGCTTCGGACAGCAGATGAATCCGCTGGTGGACTGGGAAGAAGGCCTGTACGGCTTCCGTTATGTCAACCTGACTCCCTGGAACTATCTCAGTTTGAGTTCGACTTACACCGGCGCTTCCCTCAACGGTCCGGTTAAGTTTAACGGCAAACAGTACATTGATTACCAGATTGGCGTCTTCAACGATGCCAACTTCCACCAGTTCAACCAGTCGGAAACCAAAACGGGGATGGCCCGGGTTTCTTTCTATCCTTTCGGCGCTACCTCCAAGTATGAAGGGCTGGGGATAACCGGCTTTGTGGACTACGGTTATGGCAACGTTGCTCCGGACACCTCCAATCACGTGGTGGAGCGCATGGCTGGGTTGGTTCATTACACCAGTCCCCACAATGGCTACCAACTAGCCGCGGAGTACGACTTTGGTCGCAACGCGTTCAGCCTGGGTAATCTGTTCTCCGGGGCCGGCCCGCAGGATGCATTTGGCTTGGGGACCACTCAGTATGCCGGGTTGACGGACCTGGCTACTGCCATCCTGTCGGGCACACATACCCGGCAGAAAGGGTTTGACGTGTTTGGCCACGCCGACATCCCGGGAACGAAGTTCACCCTGTTCGGGATGGGGGAATACTTCCAACCCAATACCAATATCCCGAGCGATCCCATTGATTTCGATCGCGTGATCGCCGGCATCAACTACACCTACAGCAAGCACCTGCGCTTTGCGGTAGATAGCCAGAATGTGTTCTACCGGCACAGCCAATTCACGTACCCGGCCAGTGAGCTGGCGCAGTTCAGCTCGAAACTGGCTAAGGCTAACCCGAACGGCATTGCCAATGCGGTTCCGCCAAACGTACAGGCCATTTTCCTCAACATGGAGTTTTCGTTTTAACGCAGGGCCCGGACAGGCGCCTGGCCAACCAGCCGGCGCCTGTTTTTTTATTACATAATCAGGAGTCGGTAGCGTAGTCGGGAGTCGGGAGTCAGCGTGCAGGTACTTGGGAGTTAGTAGCTGGTACTTTGTGGCTACAAATCAACTACGAACCACCAGCTCCTGACTGCCAGCCACTCCTTACCAACAAGTAAGGCCTGACTCCTGATCCCTGATCCCTGACTCCCGATTTTTCCTGTAACACTCCTGTAACAAAACTTTGCTAGGTTGGAGCCAGGAATCCATGGGCATTCCACGGTTAACGCCACGCCCGCTGCGACCCCGGGAAGCGAGTCCGGTGGAAACTCCGCCACGTCGGACGCAGCCTGCGTCCGAGCCGGCCGGGGTGCGCGTACGGATGGGCAGCAGGCTGGCTGATGAACTCTTCCGCTATGCCATGATCGCCTGCGGACTGAGCGTGGCGGTGGTTCTGGGGCTCATCCTCTACGAACTGGTGGCCAACTCCACCCTGTCGCTGCACCAGTTTGGGTGGGAATTTTTCAGCACCCGAACCTGGGACCCGGCCAATGACGTATTCGGCGCGCTGCCCTTCATTTACGGCACAATTATTTCTTCCATAATCGCCCTGGTCATAGCTGTGCCCCTGGGGCTGGGCGTGGCCGTATTCATTACGGAAATGTGTCCGCAAGGGCTGCGCGGCATTCTGTCGTTCTCCACTGAACTGCTGGCGGCGATTCCCAGCGTGATCTATGGCCTATGGGCCATTTTTGTGCTGGTGCCCATCCTGCGCCTGTACATCGAGCCCGCACTGATACGTTCCCTGGGCTGGACGGGGCTGTTTGAAGGGCCGCCGTACGGGATCGGCATGCTGGCCGCGGGAATGGTGCTGGCGGTGATGGTGGTTCCGATCATTTCCTCGCTGACCCGGGAGGTATTGAGCGCGGTGCCGCGGAACCAGCGGGAAGCGGCCCTGGCCCTGGGTGCTACCCGCTGGGAAATGATCCGGGTAGGCGTGTTGCGCAACGCGCGCGCCGGCATTCTAGGCGCTGTGATTCTGGGATTGGGGCGGGCGCTGGGCGAAACCATGGCGGTGACCATGGTGATCGGCAATCGTCCGGAAATCGCCAGGTCGCTGCTGGCTCCGGGCTACACCATGGCCAGCGTGATTGCCAACGAGTTCACCGAAGCCACCGGCCGGCTTTACCTGAGCGCGCTGGTGGAAATCGGATTGGCGCTGTTCCTGGTGACCATCGTGGTGAATGCGCTTGCCCGCCTGCTGGTGTGGAGCGTGACCCGCGGGGTTCCGGCGAGGGTCCATGCGCAATAACGCGCCATTAAGAAAGATGGGGGGAATCTCCTGGAGCCGCCGCCTGAAAGATTATTTCGCCACGGCCATGGCGGTAGCCGCTCTGCTGTTGGTGCTGCTGCCGCTGGCGGCGATTTTCATTTACCTGGTGCAGCGCGGCCTGGGCTCCATCAGTTGGGCGTTTCTGACGCAGACGCCGAAACCGGTGGGCGTAGCGGGAGGGGGGATGGCCAACGCCATTCTGGGCACGGGCGTGATCCTGGGGATTGCCAGCGCCATCGGGGTGCCGCTGGGCATTGGCGCCGGTGTTTTTCTCTCGGAGTATGGACGCAACCGTTTCGGGGACGCCATCCGCTTCACCGCCGATGTGCTGAACGGAGTTCCCTCGATTGTGATCGGCATTGTGGCCTATTCCCTGGTGGTGCTGAAGCAGAAGCACTTTTCCGCGCTGGCCGGCGGCGTGGCCCTGGGCATCATGATGATTCCCACCATCACGCGGGCGACCGAGGAAATGCTGCTGCTGGTGCCGCGCTCGGTGCGGGAGGCGGCGCTGGGGCTGGGGGTTTCACGCTGGCGCACCACGGTCTCCATTACGCTGCGCACGGCTGCCGCCGGCATCATTACCGGCATCATGCTGGCCTTCGCGCGGGTGGCGGGTGAGACCGCGCCCCTGCTGTTCACCGCCTTCGGCAGCCAGTTCTGGAGCGCCAAGATCAACCAGCCGATTGCCGCCCTGCCGCTGCAGATTTTCGTTTACGCCATTTCGCCCTACGACGAGTGGCACCGCCAGGCCTGGGCGGGGGCGCTGGTGCTGATTGCGCTCATCGTGGGCACCATCGCGGTGGTGCGCCTGATCGCCAGCCGCGGCATGATGAAGGGGACGGCCTAGCATGGGCGTGGGCATCGAGGTCGAAGGCCTGAATGCCTGGTTCGGGACCACGCAGGCGCTGCACGACATCGTCATGCGCATCGCGCCCAATCACGCCACCGCCATCATCGGCCCTTCCGGCTGCGGGAAATCCACCTTTGTGCGCTGCCTGAACCGCATGCATGAGACCCTGCCGGAAACCCGCGTGACCGGCAAGGTGCGCATCGGCGACATGGAGGTGTACGGCAACGGAACGCCGGCGGTGCAGGTGCGGCGGCAAGTGGGAATGGTGTTCCAGAAACCAAACCCGTTTCCCGCCATGTCCATTTATGACAACGTGGCCGCCGGGCTGAAGCTGAACGGATTCCGCGACAGAGGCAAGCTGGACGAAATTGTGGAGCGCTCCCTGCGCATGGCCGCGCTGTGGGACGAGGTGAAGGACGCGCTGAAGAAGAAGTCGGGAGCCAGCCTTTCCGGCGGGCAGCAGCAGCGGCTGTGCATCGCCCGCGCTCTGGCGGTGGAGCCCGACGTCCTGCTGATGGACGAACCGGCTTCCGCCCTGGATCCCATTTCCACGGGCAAAATCGAGGACCTCATCTTCCAGTTGAAAGAGAACTACACCATCGTGATCGTGACCCACAACATGCAGCAGGCGGCGCGGGTGGCGGAGTTCACGGGATTTTTCCTGCTGGGGCGGCTCATCGAATTCGATAAAACCGAAAAAATCTTTACCAATCCCTCTGAGAAGCGTACAGAGGATTACATCACAGGCAGGTTTGGCTGATGCGCACACGATTTCAACAAGGACTGGACGAATTGCGGGAAAAGCTGCTGAAGATGGGGGGCATGGCGGAGCAGGCGGTGGACCGGGCCTGCCAGGCCTACCGCGACCGCGACCTCACGCTGTGCCACCGCGTGCTGGAGAACGAATCCCTGATCAACGCGGCGGAGCGGGAGATCGACGGCATCGCCCTCGACCTGCTGGCCATGCAGCAGCCCATGGCCATCGACCTGCGCTTCATCCTGGCGGTGGTGAAAATCAACGCCGACCTGGAGCGGGTGGGAGACCAGGCGGTGAACATCGCCGAACGGGTGATGGACATGATGGAGTTGCCGGCGGCGGAGCTTCCGGTGGATGTGCCGCGCATGGCTTCGGCGGCCTCAGCCATGGTGCAGCGCGCCCTGGAATCATTTATCGAGGGCAAGGCGGAACTGGCGCAAGCGGTGCTGGAAATGGATAACGTGGTGGACCGCATGCGGGATGAAGCTTTCATCTCCCTGGTGCGCACCATGAACGAGAATCCGGCGATCACCCGGCAGGCTCTGGACGCGCTGCTGCTTGCGCGCAACCTGGAGCGCGTGGCCGACCACGCCACCAACATCGCTGAAGACGTGATTTTCTGGGTGCGGGGCGCGGATGTGCGCCACTCGTTCGGCGCCCACACCCTGGGCGGAGCGAGTTGAAGCATCCGGAGATCCCCGCCGGCTGCTCCGGTTCAAAAACCTTGTTTTCTCGCATCCCCAATCTTCCCTGCGGCATCGGTTCCGGGGTGACGAAGGACCACCAGGGGCCGGGCGATTTGAGGGAGTTTGCCCAGACTCTCAGGCGCGGGACGGAACAAGCGAGCCGGCGCGCGAAGGAAATGGTCCGCCAGGTCAAGAGCCTCACAGCAGAGATGGAACAGACGGAAGCCAGGTTGCGGGCGGCCGAAATGGCGCTGCGGCAGAGCGCGAGAAGAACGGCCCGCTTGCGTCGGCGGTTGCAGAAGGTTGCAGGCCGGCGCAGAAGAGCCGGCGGAACACTGTGGGATTGCGGTTGATATCCAATAGTATCCCGGGGCAACCCCCGGCTCCGGGCCTCGCCTCTTACTCTTAATCCCAGCTACGCTGCGCGCTACCCGCAAAAGGTCTAAGGAACGCGCACGAAAAAGAGGTTCTTCGTGCCAGCCCCTCAATGCATTCTGATCGTGGACGACAACGCGCTCACGCTGCTAACCCTGACCCGCATCCTGGAACAGCACGGCTATTGCGTGCTGGGCGCTAACAGCGCCGGCAGCGGGTTGCAGCTGGTTCAACACCAGCCCGTGGACCTGGTGGTTATGGATTACCACCTGCCGGATGGCGACATAGAATTGGGTCCGGCCCTGAAACAGATGCGGCCTGAGTTGCCGGTGGTGGTGTTCTCCGGCGATCCCGAGGCGGCGCAGGCCGCGGCTTTCGCCGACTTGCTGCTGCCCAAGCCGCAGGAACCGGAAAGGCTGGTGGCCGAGATTCGACGGCTGCTGCGCGGCGGAAGAGCCGAGCAGGCGGCGTAGAACGGCGGCGGGCGTTCTCTGACGAGAGTGTGGCGGGAATTTTCCCGCCCGCGGTTGACACTCGCTTTCTTCTGCTCTATTCTTCTTGCCGCATCAGGAGCGGCCCGGCCCAGTGCCGGGCCCGGCAACCGGGCAAGGAGACGCCGCGGTGCCACGAGTGCACTCCACTCGATGTGCGGGACGTGAGTTCCGAACTAAAGTCTCCTGCGATATCGCCGCCTGATGCAGGCGGCGTTTCCATTTTTGGCGAACTCCTGATGCCAAGGAGAGCGCCCGCATGCTTCCGCAACGCCGGTTTCCGCTGGACGGCAACTTCACCGCCTACATACCGCGCCAGCTAACCTCATTCGACCTGCGCCTGGCCGCGGCGGCGCCGGAGGCCGCCGGATTCCCCAGCAAGATCACCTATTCCGGCTGCCGGCCCTGCCTAACCGGACCCGATTCGCGCAACTTTGTCGCCGAGTACCGGCCTCGTTTTGAAACCTTCATCCACGCCGGCTCCTGCCGCAAGCTGACCTACACCTGGATTTCAGGTGGTCAATTCCACGTGGACGTGCTGCACAATCGCGAAAGCGGAGAGTGGAACATCTACAAATTCAGGGCCGGACAGTTGATCAGCCATGTGTGCGGCCAGGGCTATGGGGAGGCCATGATTCATACCAGCGGCATCGGCCTGGATGCCGGGGAGCCGGCGTTCACCTTCGGCGGAGACCCGGAGGAATGCCGGGGTGAGAACCTGGCCCAGGCGGAGTCAGCCGGCGAAGGAGAGGCGGAGCGCGCCGAGGGGTTGGAACCGGGAGAGAACTCTGGCCTGCGAACGCTCGTGTTTGGCGCGGTTCCTTCTGTCCTGGGCGGCAGCAACCTGGTTTTTGTGCCCCGGGAGAAAGCCCGGGAACTTGCCGCCATCGCCGAAGCGCTGGCCTCCACAACGTGGGGCGAATTCAAGCTGAAGATGCCGGCGAGCCGGCTTCCGGAACTGCTGACCACCTTTCCCGAATGTGGCGCCTGGTCCTCGTTCGACCGTTATTACCACGCGTTCGCAAAGAGCGGAACGCGGGAGGAGCGCGAAGTCTTATGGCAGGAATACAAAGACCTGGCGCCCGGACAGCGCATGCCGCTGGACGACGATGCCTTTGAGGTAAACGCTGTGCCTGGGCTGGGCGAGGGAAACTGGCCGGAACGGCCGGAGCAGGCCATGTTGCGCTGGCTGCCGCCGCTGATTTGCGGGAGACTGGGGCGGCGCGTTTACAGCCGGCAGCGGGGCGATTACCTGATCTTTGATCCGGGCCGCGCGCCGGAAATTCTGGCCGCTCTAGAAGCGGCTGGGTACTGCTGCTGCTGGGATGAGGACCTGGTTCGGCGGGCTTGCGGAAGCAGAAGCAGTATGGCTCTGTGATGCTTACCGGCCGAGTTCGAATTTAAGCGTGATCTTGACCGGAACCTCGATGGGTTCGCCGTTGAGGCGGGAAGGCCGGTAGCGCCACTGGCTGACCGCGCGCAGGGCGGAGGCTGCCAGGAGGGAATTGCCGCTGGTCACGCGCAGGCCGGTCACCTGGCCATTCTTGGTCACCAGCGCCTCCAGCACCACTGCGCCCTCGATTCCGCTTTGTTTCGCCAAGGCGGGATACGCCGGTTCCACGCGCCGCACAAGCATGGGCTGCGGAACACCGCTGGAGACGCGCACACTTTGGGGCAGGGAAGGTTGGACGGCGGGAAGGGAGCCGACCAACTTGCTCAGGGCGTCGCCGCTCGGGCTTTCTGCGGCCAGAAGAGGACTGGGAGGAATCTGCGAAGGCGCTTCAGAGGGACTGGCATGGCCGGAAGCCACGACAATGGAAGCCCTGGGCGCGCTTAACTTCTGCTCCGCGGTGGCAGAGCGGGGGCGGGCTCGCGACTGCTGGGTCCGGGGCTGGTCGAGCCGGCGGGTGACCGCCGAGGGCAATTCGAGACCGGAAGTTGCGGCGGAGGCCGGTTGGGGCGTAATCCAGGCGGAGGCCGCAGGCCCGGACGCCCGGATGGCGCGCAGCACCAGGAAGAATCCCAGGGCGAGGACCAGCGCTCCCAGCACGGCCTGCCAGGCCCTGGAGGAGAGGCGGAGCCGGGCCGGACGATGAGCCAGGGGCGGCGCCGGCGTCCAGGAGCGGGCAAGGTCGCCGGCGGTGCCGAGTTCGGTGGCATTGGCAACGGCGGCGCGAGCCAGGGCCTCTTCGGCGGTAAAGCAGTTGGCTATTTCCTGTGCTTTGCCATGGAGGGCGGCTGAATCCAGCTTGTGGAAGGCGTTGGGCCGGCACGAAAAGATCTCAAAGATGCCCACCACTTCCTGGCCGGCGCTGACGGGAACACAGATCATGGCGCGAATGCCAAGAGCGCGGCAAACCTGGCGGTCAACCCGCGCGTCCTGTTCGCTGTCGTCGCAGCGCAGCAGGGTGCCGGTGTTCAGGCAGGCGCCGGTAAGGCCGGAACGGGCGTCAATGCGCGTTCCCAGGGGCGGGGCGATACCACTGGCGGCGCGGCAGCGCAACTCACCGCTCTCCGCCAAGCCAATGGCAATGCCGTCGCCGCCGGACAGCAGAAGAATCTCATCGGCCAGGGCTTGCAGGTGGACTTGCAGGCTTTGGGCAAGGGCGGCCGGTTGTGGGGAGGCGGCGGAGACCTGGGACCGGCGGCGTGCAGAATTGTTCTGCAGGGTGGGCAGCGGTTGTGGTATCGCACCGCGGTCGGCCATAACCGGACCTCAAGGCTGGAGAGTACCAAATAGCGGGCGAACCGGGCGTGCGCGAACCGGGTGGCCGGCGCTTCTGGTGTGAGATAAAGTTTGTAAAGTTTACTACCGGCCGGCGGGTGGCGCAATCAGGAAGGAACTTTTTTCGCGTTGTCGCGAACATCAGCATTTTGCATCGAGAACGGTTCAGTTATCATCAATAGCTACTTACAAGCGCTGGTCTCGTAGATTTCTTTTCGAGGGCACAGAAATCCCCCCTCAGCGTCTGAAGCAAACAGGTTAGGGCTCGGTTCGGCACGGCTGGCAGCCCGTACCTTGCAGGCGTCCTATGAGAAGAGCGATTGCTGGTTGGCGCATCATCTGTTCGTTTTAAATCATTCTCATGTGGCTTGTCCGTACCGCCCTGCGGCGCCCATACACGGTTGCGGTTGCCTCCCTTCTGGTGATCCTGCTGGGGGTACTTTCCATTTCCCGGATGGTGGTGGACATATTTCCTGTTATCAACATTCCGGTGGTGATCGTGGTCTGGAATTATCCCGGCCTGTCGGCGGAGGATATGGAGCGGCGGGTGGTGCTGATCAGCGAGCGCGCCTACTCCACCACAGTGAACGGCATATCGCGGATCGAATCGGAATCCATTCCCGGCATCGGCGTGCTGCGGGTTTACTTTGAGCCGAACACCGACATTGGCGCGGCCATCGCGCAGATTGCCTCGGTATCGAACACCATCTTGCGCATCACGCCCCCGGGCATGACGCCACCCAACGTCATTCAGTTCAACGCCTCCAATGTTCCGGTCGCGCAACTCACGGTTTCCAGCAATACCATTCCCGAGCAGAAGCTTTATGACTATGGCCTGAACTTTATTCGCGTCCGCCTGTTCACCATTCCGGGCCTGTCCACGCCGGCGCCTTTCGGCGGCAAGGAACGGCAGATAATTGTGGACATCAACCCGCAGGCGCTGGCGGCCAAAGGTCTTTCCCCGGGTGACGTGGTGGCCGCGCTGCAGTCCTCGAACGTGATTTTGCCCGCGGGCGAGGCCCGAATCGGGCGCACCGACTACAGCGTGCTGATGAATTCCAGCCCGGAAGCGGTGGAGGAGTTCAAAACCATTCCCATCAAAGTGGTGGGACACGCGCCGGTGCTGCTGGGCGAGGTGGCGCAGGTTTCCGACAGCTTCGCCATGCAGCACAGCATCGTGCACGTGAACGGCAAACGCGCCACTTATCTGGCCATTCTCAAGCACGCCGATGCTTCCACTCTGGCGGTGGTGGACGCCACCCGCGACGCTTTGCCGTCCATCGAGGCGGTGGCGCCGCAAGGGATGGAACTGAAGGTTGATTTCGACCAGTCGCTGTTTGTGCGCGGCGCCATCAAAGGCGTGATCCGCGAGGCCATCCTGGCCTCGATTCTGGTTTCGCTGATGATCCTGGTGTTCCTGGGCAGCTGGCGCAGTGTGATTGTGGTTTGCACTTCCATCCCTCTGGCCATCCTGACCGCCCTGATTGGATTGAACCTGGGCAACCAGACCATCAACATCATGACCCTGGGCGGGCTGGCGCTGGCTGTAGGCATGCTGGTGGATGATGCCACGGTGGCGGTGGAGAGCATTGACCGCCATCTGGAGATGGGCAAGCCGCTGACGCCGGCCATCCTCGATGCTTCCAATGAAATCGCCGTGCCCGCCATTGTGGCCACGCTGGCTATCTGCATCGTGTTCTTCCCCGTGGTGCTGCTTTCGGGCGCAGCCAGATATCTGTTTACGCCCATGGCCCTGGCGGTGGTGCTGGCCATGCTGGCTTCCTACCTGCTGTCCCGCACCCTGGTGGCCACGCTCTCGCGCCAGTTGTTTACCGCTCATCACGTGGCCGGGCCCCAGCATGAGGATTATGGCGGGCAGGGGACCGGGCTCTACGCCACCCTGAACCGCTGGCGGGAGAAGGGCTTTCAGAAGTTGCAGGACACGTATGTCGGCCTGCTGGGGGTGGTGCTGCACCACCGGATTTACACGCTGGCGATGTTCGGGTTGCTGTTGCTCATCAGCGCGGCTCTTCCGGTGGTGATCGGCACCGACTTTTTCCCCAGCGTGGACGCCGGGCTGATGAAGCTGCACTTCCGCGCTCCCATCGGCACCCGCCTGGAAGACACCGAGCACCTGCTGATGCGGGTGGAAGACCGCATCCGGCAGATCATTCCCGCCGACGAACTGGAAACCATCAACGATTTCCAGGGCATACCCACTTCTTACAACCTGGCCTTTGTGCCTACCGACAACGTGGGCGACATGGACGCGGAAATTCTGATCGCGCTCAAGCCGCAGCATCATCCTACGGCGGAGTACATGGAAACCATTCGGCGCACGCTGCCGCGCGAATTTCCGGGCTCGAGCTTTTATTTTCAGTCAGCCGATATCGTGAGCCAGGTGCTGAACTTCGGGGTTTCCGCGCCCATTGACGTGGAGGTGGAAGGGCCGGACCTGAACCGCTCCTACCAGATAGCGCGGCAATTGCGCGATGACATCAGCCGGGTGCCGGGTACGGCGGACGTGGTCATCAAACAGCCGCTGCAGTATCCGGCGCTGCGCATCAACGTGGACCGCCAGCGCGCCGCGGAACTGGGACTCACCGAGCGCGACGTGGCCAACAGCATGCTGATATCGCTTTCCTCCAGCGTGCTGGTTTCGCCCTCCTACTTCCTGAACCCGCTCAACAATGTGAACTACACGGTGGCGGTGCGCATTCCGCCCTCGCGCATTGATTCGGTGCAGACGCTGATGAACATGCCCCTGAGCACGCCGGGGTCGGCCAATTTTCTGCAGCCGGGAGCGGCGCCGGGTTCAGCGCAAGTGCCGCAGCCGCAGTTCGAGACTCTTTCCAACGTGGCGCGCCTGGAGCCGCAATCGGTTGCAGAGGAAGTCAATCACTACACGGTACAGCGGGTGGTGGACGTGACCGCCAACCTCGACCGCCGCGACCTGGGCTCAGTGGTGCACGCCATCCAGCAGAAGATTGCGGGCCTGGGCGCGCTGCCCGCGGGCATGCGCATCCGCATTCACGGCCAGTACGAGGTGATGAACCAATCCTTCCGCAGCCTGCTGCTGGGACTGGTGCTGGCCATCATCCTGGTTTACCTGCTGATGGTAGTGCTGTTCCAGTCGTGGCTGGACCCCTTCATTATCATTATGGCGGTGCCGGGCGCGCTGATGGGTATCCTGTGGATGCTGGCGTTGACGGGCACCACCATCAATGTGGAATCGCTGATGGGCTCGATCATGGCGGTGGGCATCGCCACTTCAAATTCGATTCTGCTGGTCAGCTACGCCAATGACGTGCGCGTGGAACGACGGCTCTCGCCGCTGCAGGCGGCGTTGGAGGCGGGGCGGGTGCGCCTGCGCCCGGTGCTCATGACCGCGCTGGCCATGATCATCGGCATGGTGCCGATGGCGCTGGCGCTGGGCGAGGCGGGAGAGCAGAATGCTCCCCTGGGGCGGGCGGTGATTGGCGGACTGCTGGTGGCCACCGGAACCACGCTGTTCGTGGTGCCGGTCATTTATTCTCTGCTGCGCCGCAAGGTCCCCAGCCGGCATTTGCTGGATGAGCGTTTTCTGGCGGAAGAACGGGGCGAGATGTTACCCGAATCATAATCATGGGCACTGATTCCAATAACCGAAGCAGCTTTCGCTGGTTCGTAATCGCGGGCCTGATCACCGTGCTGGTGGCGGCCTTTGCCGTGATCGTGCTGTTCGAAGGACAGCGCAACCGGGTGCTGGCTGATGCCAAGGCGCGCGTGAGCCAAGCCGCGGCCGGCCCGGTGGTGCAGGTGGCGGTGGCCCAGCGCCTTGGGGGCAACGATGTGCTGACCCTGCTGGGCGAGGCAGACCCTTTCCAGGCCATCACGCTTTACGCCAAGGTCAGCGGCTACCTGAAGACCATCAGTGTGGACAAGGGCGATCATGTGCGAGCGGGCCAGGTGCTGGCGGTGATCGAATCACCGGAGATTGACCGGCAATATCAGGCGGCGGTGGCCGACGCGGAGAACAAGCGGCTGATTGCCAACCGCGCCGCCACCCTGGTCAAAAAAGAAATGATTTCGCAGCAGGACGCCGACCAGGCGGAGGCGGATGCCAAGGTTTCGGTTGCCAACCGCGAGCAACTGGCAACCATGAAGGCGTACGAGGTGCTGCGCGCGCCGTTTGACGGCACGGTGACGGCGCGCTTCGCCGATCCCGGCGCCCTGATGCAGAACGCCACCGCGTCGCAGAGCAGTTCGCTGCCCCTGGTGTCGATCGCGGAAACCGGGCGCTTGCGCATCTACGTTTATGTGGACCAGGCACATGCGGCGTTCGTGCACGTAGGCGATGGCGCCACCGTGCTGGACCCTGCCCGCCCCGGCCTGAACATTGCGGCCCGCGTCACCCGCACCAGCGGCGAAATTGACCCCAAAACCCGCACCCTGCTGGTGGAAATTGACCTGGCGAACCCGCACAGCCGCGTTCTGCCCGGCAGTTTCGTGCAAGTGCGGCTGCAGGTGCGCACGCCCAGATACGTGGAAGTGCCCTCCGACGCGCTGATCGTGCACGGGAGCCAGACCCTGGTGGCTCTGGTGACGGCTGACAATCGCGTAAAGTTCCGGCCGGTGGTGGTGGCGGACCAGACGGGGGAATCGGTGCGTCTGCTCTCCGGCCTGGAAGAAGGCGAGAGAGTGGCCCGCAACCTGGGCGACCGCGTGGCCGAAGGCGCGGTGGTGCAGCCGGTGGCGTCGCCGTGAAATTCAGCTACGCCATGAGAACCGCCGTTTGCTTCCTGCTGATATTTGCCGCGGCCGCGTGGGCGCAAACGCCCGCCAATAAGCCACTGACGCTGGAAGAGTGCTACCACATCGCGGAGCAGAACCATCCTGACCTGGCGACGGCGCAGGACCTGGTGCAAGCCTCGCAAGAGCGCCTGCGGGAGCGGCACTCCGCCTACCTGCCACGGCTGGATTTTGGCGTCGCCCACAACCAGCAAACGTACAATTACGCGCCGCAACCGGGCACGTCGCCGCGCCAGTTTGCGCAGTTCTATCAGGGCGAGAGCGCCACGACCAGCCCCTACTACTTTGCCGGCCTGAACCTGTCGCAGACCATCTACGACTTCGGGCGCACCCGCGGTTCGGTGCAGCGCGGCCAGGCCGAACTCGCCGCCTCCGAGCAGAACCGCGACCGAGTTCGGCAGCAGATTCTGCTTAACGTCCGGATCGGCTATTTCGGCGTGCTGGCGGCCCAGGAACTGGTGGGGGTGCGGCAGAATGCGGTGCAGGACCAGACGCGCCACCTGGAGCAAATCCAGGCTTTCTTCCAGGTGGGCCGCTCGCCCAAAATTGACGTCACCCGGCAGGAAGTGGAACTGGCCAATTCCCAGCTGGATTTGACGCAGGCGGAATCGGACCTGAAAGTGGCGCGCGCCGCCCTGGCTGTTTCCATGGGGCTGCCGGTGCAGGGCGCTCCCGCCATTGTGAACGCTCTGGGTGAGGAAACACCAAGGGGAGCGCTTCCCAGTCTGCTGGCGCAGGCGGAGAAGAATCGGCCCGACGTGCGCTCCCTGCAACAGCAGGTGAGCGCGGCCCGGGCGGACGTGGTGGCGGCGCGCGGCAATACCCGCCCGAATATCGCCTTCTCCACCTTCTATGATTACCGCAACCTGCGTTTTCCGCTGATCTATAACTTCGGCATCGGGGAGAGCCTGCTGCAGAATCTGTTTTCCGGCGGCCTCTACCATTCCATCCTGCAGGAGGCACAGTTCCGGCTGGCTGCCAGCCAGAGCAACCTGCGTTCTTACCTGCAGCAGGTGGACCAGGAGGTTTACACCGATTACCAGGAGGCCAGCGTGGCCCAGGACAAGATTGCGCTGGCGGAGAAGGCCGCGGATGAGGCGCAGCAGAATCTGGCTTTTGCTGAAGGGCGCTATTCAGCCGGCGTGGGCAACATCATTGAACTCACCGACGCTGAACTGCTGGCCACCACCACGCAGTCGCAACTGGTGGAGGCGCGCTACGCCTACCAGGTTGCGGTGGGCCGCCTGCAGGTGGCCACCGGGCAGGACCCCCAGCACTAAAGGCGGCCACTGGAGCAGCTGGCTTCAGGCGGTGCGTTGCTGCTCCGCCGCCAGAAGATATCCCAGACCGTAAACAGTGCGAATAAGTTTGGGTTCGAAGTCGCGGTCCACCTTGGCGCGCAGGTAGTTGATGTAAACATCCACGATGTTGGTAGTGGCGGCGTTGGGCTCGCGTTTCCAGACTTCCTCGAAGATGCGGGCGCGGCTGACCGCTTGTCCGGCATGGCGCAACAGGCATTCCAGAACGGCTAACTCGCGGGCGGTAAGGGGAATAGGTTTTCCCTGCCGGGTGGCGCGGCGGCGCACCAAATCCAGTTCCAGGTCGCCGAGAATCAGTGTGTGCTGCAGCAAGGCGGTGCGCCGCAGCAGAACACGCAGGCGGACGGCCAATTCTTTTTCCGAGAGGGGTTCGCAGAGGTAATCGTCGGCTCCGGCCTCCAGTAGCCGCAGGCGTTCCTCAAGCGAGGCCTGGGCGCCCACCACCACAATAGCGGCCAGTTCATCGTGCTGGCGCAACTGACGCACGGCCGTGGCCCCGTCGAGGTGGAGGCGGCGCAGGTCGAGGACAAAAGCTTCAAAGCGCCGTTGGTGTGCCAGCTTCAGGGCCGCAGCCAAGGTGGAGGCACACTCCGCCACCCCGCGTTCGGCGGGCAGGCTGGAGAGCAGGGCTTGGCCGTTCTTATTCGCAGTTTGGATGAGGAGGATAGGCAAGCTGAAGGCCCAAATCCGTGGGCTTGTGTTCTTAAGCACGCCAGTTACCAGCATCCCCTGCCGGCGGCCTGGAAGCAGGATTAATTTACTCCCATAATTTGTTGAAAAGGTTGGAGATTGCTAATGCGGCCCTTGCAGAAGCGGGGACGGTGCTCAAGCCGCAGCCAACTCCGGCCATCATCTGCAAGGGTTTGCCGAGCATCTGCAAAGATGGGAACTTGCCGCTGAGGCGTGGCAGGCTGCCGGACGCGGGGAGTTGTCGAATGAGGGTGGAAGATCGCCATTCCGGGGCAGGCCTTTCATCCTTCAATTTGAGCTGTCGGAGGGCGGAGCCATCTCCCAGGAAACCTCGAGGGCCTCGCCACGATGAGGGAGAACAGTGCCGGGGTGGGGCGGTGTGACGGCCATGGAGGCGCCACATTGCGGACAGCGCTGGCGTTGGAGCCACTGCTGCAGGCGGGCTCGCTCCAAGCGGCGTTTCTCCTGGGTGCGACGGCGCTTATCGGCCTTAAGACACTCGGGATGGAACTGGCCATGCCAACTGTCAGGCAAGGGCTGGCCGCAGCCGCGGCAAAAATAGTGGCTTCCAGCGGGCGCTCTGTTGCCGTTCATGCCTCTCCTCGGTGGTGCGTCAGCCACGGCTGGAAGGCTGTTTGCCAGAATTAGATTTGCCGCGATTATACGGAACTACACCACTTCTGGTGCAACAAAAACGGCGCTAGAGCTGTGCAAAAGAGGCCGCGCCGGTTAGCCCGGGCGTCTGTGGCCCGTCCGTCACGGTGGCAAAGTTCAGCCATCACTTTCAGGGGATAGGCGGGCGCGGCGCTGAGCCCAAGTCGAACAGCCTAGCGCGGCCGGAGGCCCGCCACGCGCTGCAGCAGCCAGTACGAGCAGAACAGCGTGAGCAGTGGGCCGCCCCAAATGTAAAGCGCGGACTGGACGGCCAGCGATTGCACCAGTTCGTACTGGCTGCAATTAGACACAAAAAACGGGGAACTCCCCTTGGTCAGGATGACCGAAGGGTAGAGATTGAACTGGTGCGTGGAAGGGGGGATGGCTCCGGAGGGGGCGGCGGGGTCCAGGGACTCGAAGGCCCGGCGCCGCTGCACGTCAGCGGCGGTCGCGCTCAGGAATCCGGGTCCGATTCGGGCCGCCGACTCCTGTCCCTGGAGACGCGGTTGCGACCAGGGGTTTTCCCGCAGAGTGCCAAAAACCACGATTTGGTCCCGGGGGCGGATGCAAAATTCTTCCGCTTTGACGACGTCCTCTACGGGAATTCCGTGCTGAATCAGGACGTGGCAAAGGTAATCGGGCAGAGAACCGGCATCCTGACTGGCGAGCGCGGGGAATTGGATCTGCGCTTCGTGCGGGTCCACCATTACATCACCGGTGCCGTCGTTCAGGAAAAGCGGGGCACACTCCTCCAGGGAGCGCGTCCTTTTTTGGTTGCCGCGGATATGAGTCGTAACCAGGCGGTAGTAGTAGCAGTCGGTCTTGGAGAGCGGCGAGACCAAAGTGTACGGTCCATCCGCTTGGCCGCTGAGTTCCACCGGTCCGAGGGCCGCGGCACGCACCGTGGAACGAGGCGTATTTAGAACGAGGCGCTTGCGCTTGAGCAGCGAGAATCCGCGAAAAAACAGATAAGCACCAAGCACCGCGCCCACCGGTCCCCAAAGCAGGGGATCGTTCAACAGGCGCAGAAGGGGATCAGGTCCAGGCCGACGAGCCATTTCGTAGAGGCGAGTAAGCGCGGCGGCGGTGGCGAGGGCGCCCAGCATTTGTGCTCGGGTTTAACATAATGCCGCGGAAAGTTAAAGCGCGAGGGAAGCAGGCGAGGATTAAAACAACATGGCGCGCCCGGAGGGACTCGAACCCCCAACCTACAGCTCCGGAGGCTGGCGCTCTATCCAATTGAGCTACGGGCGCGCTCCGATGTTTACAGTTTACCAAGCCGCAAGCAGGCTGTCGCGCGTATAGGACTTAAGCAAACGGCGGAGTCCGAGCGCCCGGACAAGCTGCCACCACAGGCTTTCCGGTTATTTCGCCACCACTTGAAAGGTAGCGGACACGCCTTCCGCGGCCGCGTTGGGCGCTATCCACACATCATACGTGCCCGTGGGCACCACTCGTTTCATTTGCGGATCGTAGGTGGCCAACATTTCAGCGGTCTCATCGAATACTACGGTCTTGCTCTGTCCTGGCCGGAGCGTGACCCGGGCAATGCCCTTGAGTTCGCGGACGCGAGGCGAGGTGGGTCCCACCCGTTCATGAATGTAGAGCTGCACCACATCCGTAGCAACGGCCGGGCCGGTGTTCTGCACGCTCAGGCGCACGCGCAAGACGCCATCGGGCGCAACCTGCGGCGTGACGGTCAGGTTGCTATAGGCAAACGTGGTGTAGCTGAGCCCGTAACCGAAGGGGAATAGAGGCTCCTTGCTCTCATCCAGGTAGCCGGTGTGCCAGCGGTCCTTGGAAGTGGGCCGGCCGGTGTTCTTGTGGTTGTAGTAAACGGGAATCTGGCCCACGCTGCGCGGCCAGCTGAGGGGCAGCCGGCCGCTGGGCGCGACGTAACCGAAGAGCACGTCAGAGATGGCGTTGCCCGCCTCGGTTCCCGGATACCAGGCCTGGATGATGGCGGGCACGTGTGCGGCGGCCCAGCGGATGTCCAGCGGGCGCCCGCTTTCCAGCACCAGTACTAACGGTTTTCCGGTGGCGGCCACCGCTTCCAGCAGTTGCTCCTGTTTTCCGGGAAGGTCAAGGAAGGCGCGCGAGCTGGCTTCACCGGTCATGCCGGCGGGCTCGCCCAGGAACATGACCACCACGTCCGCCTGCTGCGCCATTTGAACCGCATGTTCAATGGTGGCGGGGCCGCTTTGGCGGGCGGCAGAAGCAGCCCCGGTCGCGCCGGTGGGAGCGGGCGCTGCTCCGGTTGCTCCCGAAACCTCCTGCGCTTCCAGGGAGGCAAGGTCAACGCCGCGGGCGTGCAGCACCGAGCCCTGCGGCAGCCTGGCTTCAATGCCCTGCAAGGGGGAGATGACGTCCGTAGCCTGGCCGCGTCCCACCCAGGAGCCCAGTTGGTTGGCCTGATCGTCAGCCAGCGGCCCGATGACGGCGATCTTTTTTCCGCTTCTCGGCAGGGGAAGCAGATTGTTGTCATTTTTCAGCAGCACCAGCGATTCTTCCGCCAGCCGCCGCGCCACCTGCCGGCTCTCCGGGGTGAGAATGTCACCGCGCTCCCGGGCCGCGTCGGTGTAGAAGGGATGCTCGAACAGTCCGGCGCGGAACTTGATGCGAAGCACGCGCCGCACCGCCTCGTCCAGCACGCTCATGGGCACTTTGCCCGATTGGACCAGCTGCGGCAGCCACTTCTCGTAAACCCCGTCCGCCATGTCCATGTCCACGCCGGCGGTGAGCGCTTCTTGCGCGGCCTGCGCGTCATCCGCCGCGATGCCGTGGGGCACCAGTTCGTGCACGGAATCGTAATCGCTGACCACGAATCCGTCGAAGCGCCACTCCTGGCGCAGAATTTCGGTAAGGGTGCGATAGTTGGCGGAGGCGGGCACATCGTTCAGGTCTTCGAAGGCCGACATCAGCGTTCCCGCGCCCGCGGCTACCGCGGCATGGAAGGGCGGCAGGTAGATTTCGCGCAGCGTATCCTGGGGAATTTCGGCGCTGTTGTAGTCGCGCCCACCCTCGGCCGCGCCGTAGCCGACAAAGTGCTTGGCGCAGGCCACCAGGCTCTGCGGGTCAGCCATGCTCGTGCCCTGAAAGCCCCGCACCCGGGCGGCGGCGATGAGCGAACCCAGGTACGGATCCTCCCCCGCACCCTCCACGATGCGGCCCCAGCGCGGGTCATGCGCGATGTCCACCATGGGAGCGAAGGTCCATTTCACGCCCGCTGCTGTGGCCTCCTTGGCCGCCACTCGTTCCGACTGCTCGATCAATTGGGGATCAAAGCTGGCCGCGCCGCCCAGGGGGACGGGGAAGATGGTGCGGTAGCCATGAATCACGTCGTAGCCAAAGATCAGCGGAATCTTCAGCCGCGACTGCAACGCCGCGCGCTGCAGTTCATTGACTCGTTCCGCGCCGGTCGCGTTCAAGAAGGAGCCCACCCGGCCCGCTTTAGCCTGGGATGCCGCGGTAGCGGTGTCGCCGTTATACTGCACCAACTGCCCGATTTTTTCCTGCAGCGTCATTTGCCGCAGGAGCGCGTCAATCCGGCGCTCAATTTCCTGGTTGCTGAGCGGTTGCGGCGCGGCCAGCGCGGCGGATGCGGCCAGCAGTACGAGGGCGATGGCAGCCCGGCGGAGATGGATAGGGAACATAGCGGCCTCGGGGATGGGAATGAAGACCTTTGAGGATATCAGGAAAGCCCGCGCGACAGAGGCGGACGCAGTGCTGTTCTATGGCCGAGCCGCGTTCGCCGGCGGGCCCGCCTTTAGTCCGCGCCTCTTGCACGTTCTAAACTGCGTCTCTCACTCTGGAATGTGCGTTGACCGGGGTCGGTCCGGAGGTTAACATCCCGCTCCGAGGGGCCGAGCTGTGCTCAACCGGACCATCTCGCACTATCGCGTCGTGGAGAAGCTCGGTGGCGGCGGGATGGGCGTGGTCTATAAGGCCGAAGACCTTGAACTAGGGCGCTTCGTTGCTTTGAAGTTCCTGCCCGAGGAACTGGCGCGGGATCCGCAGGCCCTGGAACGTTTTCGGCGCGAGGCCCGTTCCGCTTCCGCCCTCAACCATCCGAACATCTGCACCATTTATGAAATCGGCAAA
>DATGGJ010000289.1:0-7521 GCA_035308585.1 Terriglobales bacterium | reverse complement strand
CAGCGTCAAGCGGAAGTGATTTGGGTATTGGTTGTGGCGCGGGCGCCTCCGCCAGCGTCGCAGCGCCTGCGTCCCGCCCTCGCCGCCCCTTCCGCCAGAAGGCGTCATTCCGAGGCACTTCAGTGCCGCGGAATCCCGCGCCTCCGCGAAGTTGTTTATGGGTGTAGCAACGTGGTGCTGCACGCCGGATTCTTCGGCGGCTAAAGCCCCTCAGAATGACTCCAGGGAGACGGTCGGAGCGCTGGCCTGCTTCGTGCCCTGCCCGCCCAGCAGGCGGCTTAGCGACGCGCTCAGCAACTCCGGCTTGAAGCCGAACGGCCCGGGCTTGCTCTTGAACACGATCTTTCCCGTGCTATCAATCAGGTAAATGCGGTCGGGCCAGCCGGTGTAGGCCTTCTCCGTTGCGTTATTGAAACCGTCCACCACGGCGGGAAACTTGATGCCCAGCTTGCGCACGCAGGTGCCCGCCAGTTGCTCGCGCTCACTCTCATTCTGCGGGCTGCGGAACACCACTCCCTGCTTGATGTTGCTCTCCATTTGCCACACGTCGCTGGGATGAGCTTCCTGAATGTACACCGCCAGAAACTGCACCCGGTCGTGATACTGGTCGTAGAGCTTGTTGAGGGCGGGAACCTCCCGCCGGAAAGGCGGTCAGGTGTAGCTGCCGAATACCAGCACCACCGGCTCTTTGCCGCGGAAGGAAGCGAGGTCCACGGTTTCGCTCTTGTCCAACACGCCCAGCGTGAAGTCGGGCGCGGCCTGCCCCGGCTGGAGAGCGCCCGCACGCGCCTGCGTCCACAGGGTCTCAAAAGGAATGACAAAATAGGCGGCTACCGGCATGCTGGCCATCACCCGCCCGAAAGTTTCCGGCGGCTGGCGCATGGCCCAGGCGATAAACCCCACAAATGCCACCCATAACACCAGCAACGCGATGGCGGCACGGAACAGAACGCTGCGCATGAACCGAGATTTTAGCGCACCCACTGAGTAGTTAGTAGCTGGTAGTTGGTGGGTGCACCACCGGCAAGCTACCAGCCACAACTGCCAGACACTCGAAACTTTTCCCGAACCGCCCCTCTCCGGCTATCATCTTTAGCTGGTAAAGGAGCCCGCGATGAAGAAGCGCCATCCTGAGACAGTCGCCATACACGGTGGTTCCGAGCCGGAACACAAGAGCGGCCCTCTGGCCACGCCCATTTTTCAGACCTCCACCTTCGCCGTCGAGGACAATGACGAGCAGAGCCGGGTCACCCACAGCGACAAGTTCTATACCCGCTACGGCAATCCCACGCACACGGTTGCCGAGCAGACCATCGCCCAACTGGAAGGCGCGGAAGCGGCGCTCCTGTTTGCCTCGGGCATGGCCGCCATCACCACCACCGTGCTGGCCCTGGTGCGCGCCGGCGACCATATTGTGGCCCAGGCCGATCTGTATGGCGGCGCCATGAAATTCTTTTCCCACTGGCTGCCCAAGCTGGGGGTCGAGACCTCCTTCGTGGAAACCACCCGCGCCGGCGACTTCGAGCGCGTGGTCCGCCCTAACACCCGCCTGATGTACCTGGAGTCGCCCACCAATCCCACGCTCAAGCTGGTGGACGTGCGGCGCGCCGTGGCCATCGCCAGGCAGCATGGCCTGACCACGCTGATTGATAATACTTTCGCCACGCCCATCAACCAGCGGCCCATCGAACAGGGGGTGGACATCGTGCTGCACTCCGCCACCAAGTACATGGGAGGCCACTCCGACCTGATCGCGGGCGTAGCCGCCGGTTCCCAGAAGCTCATGCAGCAGGTGTGGGAGACCCGCACCACTCTGGGCGGCACCATGGACCCGCACGCCTCCTTCCTGCTCCTGCGTGGCCTGAAGACGCTGGTGGTCCGGGTCGAGCGCCACAATCAGAATGCGTTGCGCGTCGCCCAATTTCTGGAGAAGCATCCCCGTGTGAAGCGCGTGAACTATCCCTTCCTCGCCAGCCACCCGCAGCATGCGCTGGCGGTCCAGCAGATGAGCGGCGGCGGCGGCCTGCTCAGCTTTGAAGTGGACGGCACGGCCGAGGAGACGCGGCGCTTCACCGAATCGCTGCGCTTGTTTGCCCTCGCTCCCAGCCTGGGCGGGGTGGATTCCCTGGTCACCCTGCCGGTGGTGACCTCGCACGCCATGGTGAGCCCGGAAGAACGCAAACAGATGGGAATCACCGAGCAACTGGTACGGCTGGCCATCGGCATCGAAAATGCCGACGATCTCATCGCGGACCTGGAGCAGGCGCTCGCCGCGGTCGCGCCCGCCAAGGAGCACGCCCATGCCGATTAGTAAACTGTCCCACGCGGCGCCGGCAAGCAGCGCTAAGACGGCCACTTTCGCCAAGCTGTTCGACCACTCCATTATTCGTCCCGAGGTCACCCGGCAGGAAGTTGCGGCCGCCGCTGAGGCCGCCGCCAGCCTGCGCACCGCAACCCTTACCGTGCAGCCGCATTACATTTGCTTCGCCGCTCCCTTCCTCAAGGGCAGCGGCGTTCTGCTGGGAAGCGTGGTGGGCTTCCCGCACGGCAACGAAACTCCTGCCATCAAGGAGTACGCCGCCAAAACCGTGCTCGACCTGGGCGCCGAAGAAATCGACATGGTCATGAACATTCCCGCGCTTAAGAACGGTGAGAAAGACCTGTTTCTGGCTGACATTGAGGGCGTGGTCCGCGCCGCTGACGGCCGCATCGTCAAGGTGATCCTGGAAAATTGCTACCTCACCCAGGAGGAGAAACGCCGCGCCTGCCAGTGGATTGTGGAGGCTGGCGCCCACTTTGTGAAGACCGCAACCGCCTATGCTTCCGGCGGCGCCACCCTGGAGGATGTGCGCCTGATGTATGAGGCGGTGGCCGGCAGATGCCAGGTGAAAGCCGCCGGCGGAGTCCGCCAGATTGGTGAGGTGCTCGACTATCTGCGCGCCGGCGCTCGCCGCTTCGGCTCCACCCGCACCCAGCAGTTTGTGCAGGCATTTCGCGCATTGCCCGAACCGGAGCGCGCCCAGTTCGGTGAATTTATATCCGATCTCGCCGCGTAAGAGATTCACCACAGTGGAGACGAAGGATACAGAGGAACACTTTCAAGAATCTTTGATGTAGGTCATTTTTTGCGCTTTCCGCGCTTGAGTTAGAAGTAACCTGTATTCCTTGGTTTTTTCAGTTGTTTTCCTCTGTGCCCTCTGTGTCCTCTGTGGTTGGAAAAACACTATGGACTTGCGTTCCCTGCCCAAGCTCGAACTGCATTGCCACCTCGACGGCTGCGTGCGCCTGGAGACTGCGCGGGAGATTGCCCTCGCTACGGGCGTCCCGCTTCCCCCGTCTTTGCGCGAGGCGCTGGTCGCCCCCGAGGTCTGTCTCGACTTGGCCGACTACATCCGCCGCATTGATTTTGCCCTCGAGCTTATGCAGCGCCCCGAAGATCTGTTTCGCATCGCCGAGGAACTGGCCGAATCCTGGGCCGCCGAAAACGTAATTTACGGCGAGGCGCGCTTTGCCCCGCAGTTTCACACCCGCCGCGGCCTGACCATGCAGCAGGCGCTCGATGAGGTCCACGCCGGGCTCGCCTCCGGCCAGAAGAAGTTCGGCGTCCGCTTCGGTGTGATCGTCTGCTGCCTTCGTCATCAGCCCGCCGAACTGAGCCTGCAGGTCGCGCGCCTGGCCGCCAATAACATGGATAAGGTCTGCGCCCTCGACCTGTCAGGCGACGAACTGCGCTTCGGCGCCGCCAATCACCGCGAGGCTTTTGCACTCGCCAGGCAGGCGGGATTGCACCGCACCGCGCATGCCGGTGAAGCCGCCGGCGCCGCCAGCGTCCGCGAAGCCCTGGACGTTCTGCACCCTGAGCGCCTGGGCCATGGGGTGCGGGTGGAAGAGCCTCCCCAGTTGCTGCAGGAACTGCGCCAGCGCGAGGTGCCCCTCGACATGTGTCCCAAGTCCAACCTGCAGACCCGGGCTGTGGATTCCCTCGACAATCATCCCGCGCCCCGCCTGCTGCGCCAGGGCCTGCGAGTGACCATCAGCACGGACGCACGCACTACCTCCGACAGTTCCGTCACGCAGGAGTTCGAAACCCTGCGGCGCTTTCATGGCTGGGGCCTGGCGGAATTCTGGGCCTGCCAGCGCAATGCCGCCCGGGCGGCCTTTGTTCCCGACTCCGTTCGAGCCGAACTTCAGGCCGCTCTTGCCTCCGCCGAACATGCGGAAGGGAGCGCCTTCTCCTCTCCATCAAATGTTTCAGAAAGGATAGGACACTGATGTCAACCGCCAGCCAGCCCGCCCGCCAATCGCGGCTCAAAAATTCCGTTCTCGAAGCCATCGGCAACACGCCTCTGGTCAAACTGCAGAAAGTGGCCGGCAAGGACATGGCGGACGTGGTGGTGAAACTCGAGTACTACAATCCCACCGGTTCCTACAAAGACCGCATGGCGCTGGCCATGATTGAAGGCGCGGAGAAACGCGGCGACTTGCGTCCCGGTGTGCGGGTGGTGGAGTACACCGGAGGCAGCACCGGCTCTTCTCTGGCGCTGGTCTGCTCCATCAAGGGCTACCCGTTTATCGCGGTTTCCTCCGATGGCTTTGCCCGGGAGAAGCTGCAGACCATGAAGATTTTCGGCGCCGACCTGCGCATTATTCCCAGCGACCAGGGAAAGCTTACGCCCGAACTCTTCCGCGCCATGATTGACACCGCCGAAAAGCTGGGACGGCAGCCCAACATGTTTTACTGCGATCAGTTCCATAATGAGGATGCGGTGGAAGGCTACAAGTCCATCGGGCGGGAACTTCATCAGCAGGTGGGCGAAGACCTGGCCGCATTTTGCGCCGCCGTGGGCACCGCCGGCATGCTGGTGGGCGTCTCGCGGGCTCTCAAGGCGTGCGGCTCAAGAGCGAAAATTATCGCGCTGGAGCCCGCTTCCTCGCCCGTCCTCACCACCGGCCAGGGAGGGCCACACCGGGTGGAAGGCATTGCCGCCGGTTTCCGTCCTCCGCACCTGCGGGACGAAGATTTCGATGAAGCCCGCACCGTTGAGGAGCAGGAGGCTCGCCGTATGGCTCATCGCCTGGCGCGCGAGGAAGGCATTTTCGCCGGCACTTCCTCCGCCATGAATGTCGTGGCTGCCCTGCGACTGGCCCGCGAGCTCGGACCGGGAAAGACGGTGGCCACGGTGGCCGTAGACTCCGGCTTCAAATATCTCGCCGGCGATCTGTTCCACAGTTAGGCACAGACATGCCCAGGACCAAAGTCCTGGGCATTTTTCGAGCCGCCCCTTTACAACGTCTGCAAAAACGCCACCAGGTCGGCCTTCTGCTGCACGGTCAGGTTCAGATTGAAACGCTGGTTGTAAAATTCCACCGCATCATTCAATGTGGCAGCGCTGCCATTATGGAAATAGGGCGCGCGTCCCGCTAACCCGCGGAGGATGGGGCCTTTGACTTTTCCCAGGTCAGCGCAGCTTTTGCTGATCAGCGCCCGCCCCAGGTCGGTCACCTGTTTCTGCGTGCCATCATTGCACCGCACGGTGTACACCGGCAGACCGGAAACATCCAGCCCCGCGGGCGCCGGATAATCAGTAGTGCCAATGTTGAGCGGTACAGAGAAGGAGTGGTTGCCAACGTTGGGCGAGTCGTGACACGTGGTACAGCTGCCTTGCATGTCGGGTAGCCCCCCAACCCCCTGAATGTGGATGGGATAGCTATTGAACAGTGCCTCTCCCCGGGCCACTGACTGGCGGTAGGCGGAGGGACTGTTCGTCCAGTTATTGTAGATGGTGAAAACGCTGGGGTTGAAAGCTACTCCGTGCGGGTCACCCCCGAAAGCATCGTTAATTCCGACGTAGAAGGGCTGCTGGGAAAGATTCTTCGGCCCTCCCTGAGCGCCGCTGCCAGTGAGCAGGCCGGCGCGAACATCGGCAATCTGGGCGGTAAAGTTCGCCTTTTCAAAGGCCACAATTTCTGCAATCTGTTGAGCAGTCGGTGGAGTGCTGGCTTGAGCGTGACCCATGGTGGCGTCAACCGCCTGGCTGGAAAGACTGGCATCCAAATCGAGGGTTGTACCTGATTTAACCGTCTCCCGCCCATCCCACATCACCGCGCTGTCAAAGGCCAAATTGGTGGCCGGCAGCGGCCGCCGGTAGAGGGCCGGATTGGTAGCCGTGGTTTCAGGGCAGTTATACGGGTCCTGGATATCGGTAATGCTGAAATCAGCCCCGTTGGGCACCGCTATGGAGATGCGGAATAAGCCCTTGCTCAACAGCAGGCGGTAGGCGGAACGCCGCGCCGCCACAGTGGAGACGTCCGCGCTGGGGCATACCGCTCCATCCACCGGGCGGAATATCGGGTCCGTGCCCCGGCTGTAGTTGAACCGCCGCTGAATGTCGGGCGGGGCTACGGTCCAGGCATCTTTGGCGGAGTGGCAGGTAACGCAACTGCGCCCGTTGGTCCCCAAACTCTTAAAGTACGGATTTGCCAGATCCACTCCGCCCGTGGTCCGATAAGTGGCCAGCACCCCGCTGGTATCCGTCGAGTAAATGGGATTCGGTGCCCGGCTACCGGCCTCGATCCCCACCGACAAGCACAGGACCGCCGCCAACATCAAGAACGCCATGGGCAGCGCAGCCGGGATTGCGCTCCACTGCCTCCCTTTGGTTCTTCCCGTTGGAGCTTTACTCGTTCCCAACATCTTACCTCCTCACAAATGTGCCAATTCCTGAGCGCCTAGTTACTTTGGCCAAGCTTGCTTGTGCATATTGCCCAGGACCCTGCAAAAAGTCCTCAGGATAAGTCTCAAAATTTATCAAAGCAACTGTTTAAACCCTAGCCACGCAAAGCTTTGCAACCTAGTCAAGAAGTCTGGAACTAATGTGAAGTCTTATGACTACCGGCCGTCCGGCGGCGGAGTTTGAGTACAGGGCGGATTTCGCTGTGACACCCCATAGAAAGCGAAAGGGTTGGCCGCCAGGGGCCTGCAAAAATGACTAAGTAAACCCGGGTTTGCAGGGGCAGCACTACCCCACTTTCGCTCCATTGCTCAATTCTGTACGCCGGTGGTACATTCCCTATCATTAATCGGGTGGCCGTTCCCGGTCTGCGGAAGGATTTCGTTTTGCAGCTTGTCTAAAGAAATCTTCAAAAACAACGGTTCTCAAATCTTTATAAATTCAGGCCATGCAGGTTAATACCAGCGCGGTCAGTGGTTTATACGAGTTCGGGCCCTTCCGCCTGGACCCAGCAAAGCGGGTCTTGCTGCGCGATGGCGAGCCGGTTCCCCTTACTCCCAAGGCCTTTGAGACTCTCCTGGTACTGGTGCAAAACAACGGTCAGCCGATTTCACGGGACGACCTTATGCAGGCGGTCTGGCCCGACAGCTTCGTGGAGGAGGGCAACCTCACGCAGAACATCTTTGTTCTGCGCAAGGCGCTGGGGGGCGATAACCGCTACATCGTTACGCTTCCCGGCCGCGGCTACCAGTTCGTGGAGCGGGTGCGGGAGGTCCAGCCGGAAAAGCAG
>DATGGJ010000288.1:0-1561 GCA_035308585.1 Terriglobales bacterium | reverse complement strand
ATTTGCACCTCCAGACAATTTCGAGTCCAGTTTCAAGTTTCTCAGCGAGCTCTTCTCAATGGGTTGTTTTCATTCCCACGAGGATTGGCAAAACCGCACACCCGAAAACTCGAAACCTGAAGCTCGGAACCTTGAATCCTCGATACTTGAAACTTTGCTCCTCAACATCCGGAGGCACGCGCCGGCTTGCTGTTAATAACTTCCTCCAGAGTGACCGGATGGTGATGGGCATTGGTCTTGCCATGCTCCAGCAGAGATTTCAGCCGCACCATATCGACGTCCAACATGTGCTTGGGATCGGCACCGAAAATCGCGGCGATGGCGTGCCCGACGGCGCCTCCCGGCGGGACGTAGGTCAGGCGAATGTGCACCCGCGTGCCGCCATTCTCCGTGTCCAGTTGTACCACTCCGGTGTTGGCCACGGTGGCGCACGGCAGGCTGCTCCAGGACAGCATCTTGTTGGGAATTTTCTCGGTGACCTCCGCGTCCCAGCTCAGGGGTGTGCCCGCCGGACCCGCGACAGTCCAGCGATAGCGGTTGTCGTCCACCTTTTTTACTGCCAAAACGTGCGACATAATCCGTGGCAGCTTTTCCGGATCGGCCAGCAGTTCGAACACCGCTTCTGCTGGAACATTTATGTGAATCGTCTTCTGCACGCGGAAACCCGCCGCCTCGGCGCCGCCGAGGCCCAGCAGATGACGCGGCCCGATGTTGCTCAGTGCCCGGCCCAGCAGGTTCACGCCCAACAGTCCCAGGCCGAGGCCCTGCCATCCGCGGCGCCAGGCGCCGTAAGCGAGCAGCAGGCCGCCACCGGTACCGACCAGAGCCCGGGTCGCGGGTGCCCAAGTTTCGTTCAGCAGTTCCGGGAGCGGAGGCGGGCTGCCGCCCTGCAGGTCGGGAACATCCGCCTGCCGATGGGCTTCCATGCGGTTGTCCACGTGTTTTACTCCGGGCACAGCGCGCACCGCCCACAACACGCGCCGCACTTCCTCCTGCAGCACCGGTCCCTTCAGCGTGACCCAGCCATCCTTGGCTTCCACTTCGATGGCGTGCGGATGGGAAGTTGCCCGGCCCAGCCGGCTGCGCACGCGGTCCCGCAGCACCTGATCCGAAGCCGGCTTGGGAGCCAGCAGGGAAAAGGTTTCATCGGCCGCGCCTTGCGCGCGGTGAAACAGGTCGCGTACGCCGCGGTCCACCGTCAGCTCCGCCTGGTGGGCCAGCCAGAGGGCACGGTCGCGCGCCATGGCTCTCCGCCTGCGCCCGTGGTCGGGATCCAGCATGTACATCAGGCGAGCGCCCAGGCTTAATCCGCCGGCAAAAATCATGGCCTTCTCCAGTTGGCATTTCATGCGCCCCTGCATGGCAATTCTCCTCTCCTTACGGCTTGACTGGTTAGTTGAGCAAGAAACGGACGCGGCAGTTTGCCCTCTTTCATTGCGGCCCGGCGCGCACCGTCAGCACCGGGCAGGTGGCATGGCAAATGACCTTGTGGGTGCAGGCCCAGGGCAGGTGCGCGGTCAGCCGCACCGAGCCCTGGTGACGCGCTCCCATCACCACCAGG
>DATGGJ010000287.1:0-2005 GCA_035308585.1 Terriglobales bacterium | reverse complement strand
GTCGATGGCGGTTACGCTATTCGATAACACGGGCATACGCCGCGATCATTGTTGTGAAATCCCCTTCGCGTGCCCCGCCAAAACAGCTTGCCGACTTTGCGCGCCGCTTCGGCCAGGCACGGCGTCGTCCAGGGTGGGGGCGGGCACAGGGGAGGAGCTTTGTTTTCAAACAGTTCACCAATTACGAGTGTGCAGATTCCGTCATTACCGAAGCCATTTGGCAGCGCTTTCCCGCCACTCTAGACTGTGTTTCGGAAGGAGCGACTATGGGAAAACGCCTGCTGACGACGATGCTTGCGCTCCTTCTGATTTCGGCCCCGGCAGCGGCTCGCGTCAAGGCCAAAAAACATTCCCACAAGGCCAAGGCGGTGGCCACCAGGCAGGTGGCACAGGACACGGTGCGGACCCCTCCGCAACCGGCGCCCAAACCCATTGCTCCTCTGCCAGTGTTGCTCGTGATCCTTGCGGGAGTGGTGGCAACCGCTTTCGTGTCGTTCGCAAAGGCACTATCCCCGGCAAGGGAGGCCGGCGAAAAGGCGGAGATACGGGCGCAGGCCAGCGCGCACTCCCCATCTGCAAGGTCAGTTGGAGTAGCCACGGCTGGAATAGCCGTTGCCCAGCGTTTCCAGGTTGACGCGCATCAGTTCGGCAAGGCGAGGCTGGTGAGCCTTCCCTAAATATCCAGGCCAAGCTGCAGGCGCGCGGCTTCGGTCATGCGCTGCGGCGTCCAGGGCGGATCGAATACCACTTCCACGTTCACTTCTTTCACTTCCGGCAACTTCGAGAGGCGATTTTCCACGTCAGCTTTAAGGATGTTGCCCATGCCGCAACCGGGCGCGGTCATGGTCATCTTGATGTCGAGCTTTTTGCCGCCGTGCTCCACATCGCCAACTTTGCACTCATAGACCAGACCTAAATCCACGATGTTGACCGGTATCTCCGGGTCGTACACCGTCTTCAGCTCTTCCCAGGCCAGCTCTTCGCTGAACTTGCCGCTGGCCGCGGCCGCACTTTCCTTGGTGGTGTGCTCGATGCCCAGCGCGTCCGCATCCTTGGCGTCAATGCGGTACATGTAGCCGTACTCGGTCATGATGGTATAGGCATTGCCCAGCGACTGCATGACCTTAGCCACTGTGCCTTCGGGAATCTGCCCGCGGATGCCGCTGGGAATTTCGGTTACCTCAACCGGGCGGCTGAGTCGTATTGGCTCGTAAGTGGTGCTCATAACTACTCCGTCGAAATCGTTTCCTGCTTGCCTTCCAGCGCGGCGTGCAGCGTGTGCCAGGCCAGGGTGGCGCACTTGACCCGCACGGGAAACTCGGAGACCCCGGAAAATACCGCCAGCTTGCCCAGCTCCTCCTGGTCGCCATTGTGCCCGGCGCCGGTCACCAGCTTGTGGAAGCGCTCAAAAATCTTCTCAGCCTCGGCCAGGGTTTTGCCTTTCACGCTCTGCGTCATCATGGAAGCGGAGGCTTTCGAGATGGCGCACCCCGAGCCCTGAAAGCTTACGTCCTGAATTTTCTCGCCGTCCATCTTCAGGTAGACGGTGAAGTGATCTCCGCACAGCGGGTTGTAGCCCTCCGCCTTATGGTTGGCGTCGCCCAGCTCGCGGAAGTTGCGCGGCTGCTTGCTGTGCTCCAGGATGACTTCCTGGTAAAGGTCGCGCAGGTCAGCCATCAGGCAAAGACCTCCCGCACCCGGTTGAGGCCGCGCACCAGCGCGTCCACGTCTTCGCGCGTGTTGTAGATGCCGAACGAGGCGCGCGCCGTGGCGGGCACACCAAAGCGCTGCATCACCGGCTGGGCGCAATGGTGGCCGGTGCGGATGGCGATGCCTTCCTGGTCGAGGATAGTGCCGATATCGTGCGGGTGGATGGGCTCAAGCACGAAGGAAAGCACGCCCGTCTTCTCCCGCGCCGTACCGATCAGGCGCACGCCGGGCACCGCCGACACCTGCTCGGTGGCATAAGCCAGCACCTCCTGCTCGTGTGCGGTGATGTTCTCGA
>DATGGJ010000286.1:0-5926 GCA_035308585.1 Terriglobales bacterium | reverse complement strand
CGTTCTTGATAGGGATCTACCAAACCCCAAGAGCCTGGTCCGCTGTGACCGTAACCTATGGGAAGGGCTCAAAAATCTCAATGGTCACCAACTGGAGAACAAAACCAAAGGTTATCTCACCAAGTCAGAAGTGCAGGCTCTTATGGCTCGACGGGATAAAATCCTAGCCTATTTTAGAGGTTTAATCGCTGAGAAAGGCGAGAACGCAGTGCTGTTCTAGCGAGCTTGTATCACCCGGCCCGTCCAAGAGTTTGGAAACGCGCTGAGTACACGATAACTGGCGTGAACAGGATTTCACGTACTTTACGAATCCTGCACTTATTGTGGGGCAGAATGCAACGGTGATGTACGTGAAGGAAATTTATCAACAACCATGATGACGGTTGTCTCACTGAGTAGAACGTTTAGGGGTTAATAATAGGTCAGCTTGCGGCGAATGATGGAGCCGGGTTCCCAAGGTGCGTCTGGGCGAGAGCGCGCGACACTGCTTTGCTCAGTCCAATTGCCGTAGCTATCGTACTGATACGTGAATTGTGTTTCATAAGTGGAGGGTGGCTGGGCCGGTTGAGGCTGCCCCGCTGGAATCATAGTTCCGGCTTCTGTGAGGCTATATTCCCTCCCCACTTCCGGGTTCATGACCTTGGTTGTACGCTCTGAGGCCTTATCTCCTTGGTCGTTATAGGTTGTGATAGTCACTTCCTCGCCAAAGACCCCACCACTCCTGTGCCGCTCCGTCACACGACCACTGTCGTCATAGACGTACGATATGGCTCGGTTCTGCAGGCTGCCGGCCATGAACGCGCCCACCGATTTCGCCTGTTCTGGATTGAGCGTTGACTTCAGCTCTGCGGGAATCATCAACTCGGGGGCATCGGCAACTTGCTCCTCTGCGATAATGCGACCCTTTGCGTCAAACTTGCGCACAATATGAGCCACGAGGTTTCCCTTCCCATCTCGGAGCTGTGCACCTGTCGCCACCCCCTGCTCGTTGTACAAAGTTGTCAGAGTGCCTCCGGGATAGGGAGCGAACCCCAAGTCAGTTCCTTCCCAATGCGGCACGTAAGCCGTATTCGGGCGCAGAGGCTTTGAACCGTAGCTTTCAATGACGGACTTGTGGCCTTTGTCGTCATACTGGTAACGAAACTGAGCCCGGTCACCCGATTTCACCTCAACGAGTCTTCGTTCCGAATCGTATGAGTAGGTTGTTTCAGAACTCGGAGCTGAGCCCATTTTGCCAGAAGCGGTCTTGATGAGACGTCCATCTGGTTGGTAGGTATAGCGCGCTACCCATTGGGAGCCGTCAGGATTGCCATATCGCTCTTCCAGTATTCTCCCGTCGGGTGCGTATTCTGTTCTGGTGGACGTGAGCAACTGGCGAGCATCAGCATCCGAAAAACTTCGCTCGACGAGCACAGACTTGACCGGACCTCGTAGACTAGCCTTATCGCGGTCTGAGATGGGACCACCCGTTTGTGGCCGTTGTTGTGCGACAGCAAACCACACCGGCAAAATCATCGAGCAAATGATGGCGCAATAGAGCCGACCGCGCATCTCTGCAACTCCCCGAACTTAAAAACACGCCAGCATTTTATGGCAATTTGCAGCCATACTCCACGATCACATGATAACAGGTGCTTTCATGTACTTTACGGCAGTCATCAAAAATGTGCTCACCGACTTTGCTGGCTAAGCTGCGTGTTGCGTAGGGTCTTTCCATCACTGCCAAGAGCTGTTGGGACAGCAATCGGTACAAGTTTCAAGACGGTCACCAAACTATTGCCGTCAGTACGCTGTAGGTTCTGCCCGCCTCGTTAATAGCCATCGTTTTCGCGGGCGAGGGCGCCCGCGACACAAACTTTATTTCCACCGGAACGGCACAGCTGCCGTTATGCCTGGGAGACAACTTCCGGCGCGGGCTCGGGAGCGGGCTGCAGCAGGGGAAAGGTGAGGTGGAAGGTGGTGCCCTGGTTTTCCGTCGAATCAAACTCTATATCGCCGTGGTGCAGTTGCATGATGCGGTAGGTCATGGGCAGACCGATGCCGGTGCCCGACTTCTTGGTGGTGAAGTAGAGATTGAAGATTTTATCGCGCACATCGGCGGGAATGCCGGGGCCCTGGTCGCGAATGTCCACGGTGGCAGAGCCGTTGGCGCGGGTGGCGGTAATGGTAAGCGTGCCGCCGTCGGGCATGGCTTGCACCCCATTGATGACCACGTTCAGCAGCGCCTGCTTGACCAGGTCGGAATCCACGCTGACCGCCAGTTCCTCGGGCGGCAGATCGCGGACGATGATCACCCCGTGGCGCTCGGCTTCGGGAGCCGCCAGCACCGCCACATCCTCCAGCAGCTTGCGTAAATCCAATTCACCGAGGCGCAATTCCACCGGGCGGGTGAAGTCCACCAGAGTCTGCACCACGCGGTCGAGGCGCTGAATTTCGCTGCCGATCACGTCCATGTGGCGCTTGGTGTCAGGGTCAATCTGCTGCATCTTCTGGCGCAGCACCTCCAGGTGCACCACGATGGCGTTGATGGGATTCTTGACCTCGTGGGCGACGCCCGAGGTAAGGCGGCCAATGGCGGAGAGGCGGCGGGAGAGCTCGATTTCGTCTTCAATGCGGCGCACCGATTCGGCATCGCGCATCACCAGCAGGGCGCCGATCTGCTCGCCGCCTTCCTGGATGAAGTCCACCGAAACCTGGATGCGGCGGCCGTTTTCACCCTCCACTTCGCCCTGGTTGAGGGGGCGGCGGGAGCGGAACGACTCCAGCACCACGTGGCCCAGGCGGGTGGACTCGGCAAACACGTCGTTCAGGTTGCGGCCCAGGATTTCACCGCGTGGCCGGCCCACAAAGCGCTCCGCCGAAGCGCTCACCAGCACCACCCGCGAGTCGCGGGTGAACAGCATCAGGCCGTCCTGCAAGGTGGCCATGATCTGGTCCAGATTGTCTTTGAGGGCGGAGAAAACCTCTTTCACATCGCGCATCTGGCGGCCCAGGTGCGCGATCTTCAGGGTTACCAGGCCGTATTCATCCTGCCGCTGTTCGTCCTCGTGCAGCGCCTCCGCGTCGCCGGCGGTGACACTGTCCAGGCGCTGGCTGATGCGGGCCAGCGGCGAAAGCGCCAGGTTGGAAAGGCCAGCGGCCAGAATCAGGGAAATCAAAATGGCGCTGACGGAAATCACAATGGCGCGGTGCAGGTGCGGCTGGATCTCGTTTTTCAAAAACACCGTGGAAACGCCTACCCGGGTGCTGCCAAAAGGCGCGCCGTTCAGCTGCAGGGGCATGCGCACCTCGTAAACCCGAGGCGCGCTGAAGACCAGCCGAATTTGCTGGCGGAAGCTCACGTCACGCGCCTGCGCCAGATCGGGACGGTCCGCCAGGCGCCGCCCGATCAGGTTGGGGTCGGTATCCAGGATGGCCTTGCCGTCCTGACCGGCAATGGCGGCGTCGTAAATGATGGGCGAGTTGGCGACGATGGAGTCGAGAAAGGTGTTGAGGTTGGGATCGGTCTGCAGAGTCTCAACCAAAGCGGCGCGCACCGCGTCCGGATTGCTGGTGTCCACGCGGGTATCGCTGAAATCGGGCTGGGCGTCGGTGGCGGCATCCTGCAGTTCATGGCTGAGCAGGGTGGCAGTGTCGTAGGCGGCAATGATGCGCTGGTGCAGCAACTGGGAGACGTAGATATAGGAGAACAGCACCACCAGGGCCACAATCATGCCGGTGATGGCCAGCACCAGTTTGGTCTTCAGACGCATGAAAATTATTCTGCCTGGCCGGCGCCGCGGGCGAGACGCCCGCGCGACAGCCGGCGAGACGCCGGCGCTACTTCCACATCAGGCGTTGCTCTCCGCGGCCGTGCCCGCGGTGGCCGCAGTCCCATATTCCTTGAGCTTATTATGCAGGGTTTTCAAGCTTATGCCGAGGATTTCAGCGGCCCGCGTCTTGTTGTTATTGGTGGATTCCAGGGTCTTCATGATGAGCTGCCGTTCGGCTTCCTCCACCGTGGTGCCCACTCCCAAATGCAAAGCATTGGGATCCATGGCGGCAGCGCGCGCCGGAGCATGGCCGAAAGCCGGGGGCAGGTGCTTGGTTTCGATGACGGAAGCCTCGCAGACAATGATCGCGCGCTCCAGCGTATTGCGCAATTCGCGCACGTTTCCCGGCCAGGAATATCCCTGAAACAGGTTCATAACCGCATCGCTGAGCATCTGCACGTTGCGGTTGTGCTTGGAGTTCATGTCGCCGATCAGCGACTGCACCAGGTCGGGCAGGTCCTCCTTGTGCTCGCGCAGCGGCGGCATGTGAATGTTGAAAACGTTCAGCCGGTAGTAGAGGTCGTTGCGCAGTTGTCCGCTGGCCACCGCCTCCTCCGGCACCTTGTTGGTGGCGGCGAGCACCCGCACATCCACCGTGGTTTCCACCTTGCTGCCCAGGCGGCGCAGCTTGCGGTCTTCCAGCACGCGCAGCAGTTTGGCCTGCGTGGCCACCGGCATCTCGCCGATTTCGTCCAGCAGCAGGGTGCCGCCTTCAGCCAGTTCGAAGCAGCCCACGCGGCGTTCCATGGCTCCGGTAAAAGCTCCTTTTTCGTGGCCGAAGATTTCGCTTTCAATCAGGGTTTCAGGAATGGCGGCGCAGTTGATGGCGATGAAAGGCTTGCCCTTGCGCGGGCTGAGGTCGTGAATGGTGCGCGCCACCAGTTCCTTGCCGGTGCCGCTTTCGCCGGTGATGAGCACGGAGGCGGTGCTGGGCGAAACCATTTCCACCAGGTGAAACACCTCCTGCATTTTCTTGGAACTGCCCACCAGCGAGCCCAGAGCTCCCTTGTTGCGCAACTGGCGGCGGGTGACCTCCAGTTCCGTGCGCGTGCGGCGGAGTTCGGCGGCGTTTTGCAGGATGCTGCGCAGACGATTGAAATCAATGGGCTTCTGAATGTAGTTGAAGGCGCCGATCTGCATCGCCTGCACCGCGCTCTCGATGGTGGCCTGCGCGGTCACCACAATCACGGCGATGCTCTCGGTGCGCTCCGCCAGCTTGGAGAGCAGTTCCATGCCATCCATGCGCGGCATTTTGAGGTCGGTCAGCACGATGCCGGGGGAGAACAACTCCACCTTCTCCAACCCTTCCAGTCCGTCGCGGGCCGTCTCCGTGCGGTAACCCCACCCAGAGATCAGTTCGGCCAGGCCGACTCGTTCGTTTTCTTCATCCTCGACGATAAGTACCTTTTCCGGCGTCATAGCTATCCTTCCATTATTCCGGGTTTTACGCCGGGCCTGCAAGAAGGCCGGCGCCGGGCAGGCGGCTGGCCCCCAGCATCTGCTTCCTTGGGTAAATTGGGCAGCACAGGGCTACAGCGTAGCAGAGAGGTGCATCTCAGGGTGAAAGCCTCAAGGAGGACGTTTATGCAAAGAAGCTTGACGTATGCGCTGGCGGCGGTGCTGCTGAGTTGGGCAGCTGCGCCGGCGCAGTCGGCTCCATCTGCCGGACAGGCCGCGCCCGCGGCGCCGGCGCTGGCCCCGGGAACCGTGGTAGGAGCGGAATTGAGCAAAGGCATTGATGCCAAGAAGGCCAAAGTAGGCCAGGAAGTGATTGCCAAAGCCCTGGCCGATCTGCGCGATACCAACGGCAACCTTGTGATTCCACGTGGCGCCAAGCTGGTTGGCCATGTGACGGAGGTGAAGGCGGCGAGCAAACAGGAGCCGCAGTCCACCCTGGGCGTTATCTTCGACAAGGCGGAAGCGAAACGGGGCAAGGAAGCCAAAGAAATCGGGATGCACGCTGCCATCCAGGCCCTGGCCAAGCCCAGGCCTTCCGCCATGATGGAAGAATCCCCGGGGGCGGCCGAAGGTCCAGGGGGAGCGCAGGGAGGAGGCGGCAACATGGGTGGGGCTCAGCCCGGCATGGGACCGGGCGGTAGCGGTGGCGGCAGGAC
>DATGGJ010000285.1:0-3077 GCA_035308585.1 Terriglobales bacterium | reverse complement strand
ATTCTCCAGCGAGACCAGCCCGGTCTGCGCCCGGTAATAAATTTTGGGCGCAATGGCCCGCTCGATGCGCTCCCAGCTCAGGATGCCGTCAGGAGCGGGCACGGGACGCGCGAGGCAGCCGGAAAAGTGCGCCAGCATGGCCATTTCGTAGTTAAAAATATGGGCACGCTCCTCGCAGATGACTTCCTGCCCCGGCTGGGTGTGAACCTTGATGGCGATCTGGTTGCCCATAGTGCCGCTGGGGACAAAAATGGCGGCCTCGCGACTGAAGATTTCCGCCGCCCGCTGCTCCAGGCGGTTGATAGTGGGGTCCTCGCCATAGACATCATCCCCTACCTCAGCTTCCGCCATGGCGCGCCGCATCTCCGGCGTGGGGCGGGTGACGGTGTCGCTGCGGAGATCAACGATGGCAGATTGCTCGGGAGTTTTCATAACGGCATTCAGCGATCAGCACTCAGCATTCAGCCAAAACACACCGATGCCGTCGCCGAAAGCAAAGTTTAGTTAAATCAGCGGCGCGCAGGCAAATTAGGGGCATGTAGCGCCGGCATCCTGCCGGCTGTCTGGCGGGCGTCTCGCCCGTCCTGGAGCCGCCACGAGGGAGGCGCTACAAAGGCGCGGAGGCCAGGAACCGCTGAAAAACTTCGTTGGATAGCAGCCGCCCGCGCTCGCTCAGGTGAACCACACTGCCGTCGCGTTCCAGCAGGCCCTCGGCGCAAAGCTGGGCAATAGCGTCTTCCATCTCAGCCGGCAGGCCAAAGCGCAGCGCGATCGCGTCCAAGTCCACTCCCCGGCTCAGGCGCAGGCCGAGAAAGAAGGTTTCCTCGCGAGCCTCAGGCCAGGAGACTTGGATAGCCTTCAGCGGCGCTCCGGCAACAAATTCTTCCAGCGAGTCGGAAGTGGAAAAGCGCACCGCCTCGACATTGGCTTGGGACATTGCGCAGGGGCGAGAGCCGGAACCATCAGCGGCGGGCGAGCGCGACGGCTCCGCCCGCAGCAGCGTGTACGCGTCGGCCGAAGCCTCCAGCATGGAGTGTGCATCTACCCCGAATCCCAGATAGGGCTGCCGGGTCCAGTACTTCAAGTTGTGCCGGGCGGCGGCACCCGCGCGGCTGAAGTTGGAAATCTCATACTGGGTCACGCCGGCCGCATTGAGCCGCCGGCAGGCTTCCACATAGAAATTGGCAATCGCGTCCTCGTCGGGCACGAAGTGGGCGTGATAGCGGGTGCCACCGGCAATCAATTCGCGGCCCAGGCGCGAATCCTCATCTACTTCCAGCATGTACACGCTCACGTGCGGCACGCCGGTAGCGATAACCTCGTCGAGCGAAATTACCCAACTCGCCTCCGTCTGGTGCGGCAACCCGGCAATCAGGTCAAGGTTGAGGTTGGGAATGCCGGCGGCGCGCAGGCGGGCAATATCGTCGAGCACGGTAGCGCGCTTATGCTGGCGGCCGACGGCAGCGGCTTCGCCATCCACCATGGACTGCACTCCCAGGCTGACGCGGTTGACCCCGCAGCCGGTCAGAGTCTCCAGCATCCGTTCGTCCAGGCTCCCGGGCGCGCATTCCACGGTGATTTCGGCATCCGCGGCCAGCGCAAACTGCTCCCGCGCGCAGCGGAAAAGGCGCTGCAAGTCCTCTGCCGGCAGTACCGTGGGGGTCCCGCCGCCCAGGTAGACAGAATCCAGGGCCGGCTCAAAATGCCCGCCCATTGCTGCCGCCGTGGCGGATGCCCGCCTCAGGTCCTCGCAAAGCCGGTCCACGTAGCGGGCAAACAGCCCCCGCGAAAACACCCCGGACGCGAAGTTGCAGTAGCTGCACTTGGTGCGGCAGAAGGGGACGGAAATGTACAATCCCAGCGGCATGTCGGCCCAGTACCAATTGATTATCCCATTTCTGGCCCGCGGGAATTGTGCGATACCTCGTAACCGAGGAGCCGCGGCTCACATCTGACTAAGTCATGGCACGAGTAGCCATCACCGGCATGGGTGTGGTCAGCCCCAATGGCATTGGGCGGGAAGCCTTCTGCCGGGCGGTGCTGGCGGGCAAGAGCGGCGTGGCCCGCATCGCCAGCTTCGATGCCAGCCAGCAGCCGGTACAGATTGCGGGCGAGGTCCGCGATTTCAACGAACTGGCCTGGGTGGAAGCCCACGAGCGCAAGCACGTATCGCGGGTGGTGCCCCTGGCGCTGGCTGCCTCCAGCGAGGCTTTGCGCGACGCCGGTTTCGACCTGGAGCACATGTCCATTGAGGAGAAGCGCGAGTTCGGCGTGGTGCTGGGCACCGGCGGCGGAGCGCAGGAATTCTCGGAAGAGCAATACCGGCTGTGGCACAGTGGCCAGGTTAAGCAGGTAAGCCTCTTCTCCATCCCCAGCGGCACCATGGGCACGCAGTCCAGCGAAGTAAGCATGCGCTTCGGGTTTCGCGGCATGAGCCACGTGGTGACCAGCGGCTGCACTTCCTCCACCGACGCCCTGGGCTACGCCTTCCGCCACATCCAGGCGGGAGTGCATTCCGCCATCCTCGTGGGTGGGGTAGACGCGCCCATCAAGCCGGGAATTATGAAGGGCTACATGATGCTGCGGGCGCTGACGGCAAAATGGAACCACGCGCCCGAGCGCGCCTCGCGGCCTTTTTCCGCCGACCGCGACGGCTTCGTGCTCTCCGAGGGGGCCTGGATGTTCGTGCTGGAAGAATACGAGCATGCCCGCGCTCGGGGGGCCCGCATCTACGCCGAGCTGGCGGGCTGGGGTTCAACCTGCGAGGCCTTCCATCGCGTGCGCATGGACGAAAACGCGGAAGAGCCGGCACGCGCCATCCAGTTGGCCATGGAGGAGGCGAGCATTGCCCCTCAAGATGTGCAATATGTGAACCTGCACGGCACCTCTACCCAGCTGAACGATCGGGTGGAGACGCGCGCCCTCAAGCTGGCGCTGGGCAAAGAGGCGGAGAAGACGCCCATGTCGGCGCTGAAATCGCAAATTGGCCATCCCCAGGGCGCTTGTGGCGCCGCCGGAGTGGCCGCTACCCTGGTGGCCATGGAGCATGGCCGCATCCCGCCTACCATCAATCTGGA
>DATGGJ010000284.1:0-3643 GCA_035308585.1 Terriglobales bacterium | reverse complement strand
GCGGCTCCCAGAATACCTTGCCAATGCACGCGAGATGCTTCGGCGCTAAGGCGCCTCAGCATGACGCCTTCTCAAAAATTAATACGCCTTATTAATACGCCTCCCCAACCAAGGCAGAAGCTAGTTAGCCAGGCAGCTAGCTGGCTATTCTGAGGCGCCGGTGCAGGTATCGGAAATTTTGTTGATGCTGGCTACGGTCAGCCGGCGTTCCGGCCGGCTGAAGCTGCTGGCCGTTTGCTTTTCCTTGGGCGGGATGCGCTCTTCCAACTTTCCGCTCACTTCCACCTGCTGGCCGTCAAACGTGCTCAATTGCTTATCGCTGCCGGTCAGCCTGTAAACGAGATGGTTGTCGTCCACCAGTCGGTATTGGTGCGCCGCGCCGGTAAGGCAACCGCGAATGGTGGTCTGGTTCGGGTTGGACGGATTCGCGGGAGCCGCGTTGTTCTGCTGCGCGACGGTCCAGGCAGCGGCAAAAACGAAAATCACGGTAAGCAGAAATGTCTTTCTCATGGCCGATTTTCCCGCCATCCAGACTAGACACTCCGCTGCCAAGTTGCAAGCGGCGGGAGAGCCGGGAGTGTGCGGGGCAAAAGCACCAGGTCGTTTCGCGTCGGGCGCGGACTTGGGTACCGCGCCCTCGCACAGGATGGCAGGTTGGAGTTATTCAAAGCGCAGCGCTTCAATTGGGTCCAGGCGCGCCGCTTTGCGCGCCGGATAGAAGCCGAAGAACACGCCCACGCCGGCGGAGAAGATCACCGCCGCCACAATGGCCAGGGGCGAAACCAGCACCGCCCAGCCCAGCAGTTTGCTGATAATCAGCGACGAGCCTACGCCGAAGAAAATCCCGGCCGCCCCTCCCATCAGGCTGAGCACCACGGCTTCAATCAGGAACTGGCGCTGCACGTCTTCTTCGGTGGCGCCGATGGCCATGCGCACGCCGATTTCGCGGGTGCGTTCGGTCACCGAGACCAGCATGATGTTCATGATCCCGATGCCGCCCACGATCAGGGAAACCCCGGCGATGGAAGCCAGCAGCATGGTCATCACGCGGGAGGACTGGTCGGCCAGTTGGGCCACGTCGGCCAGGTTGCGCACCATGAAGTCGTCATCCTGCCCGGCGCGGATGCGGTGCCGGTCGCGCAGCAGCGCCGTGATTTCCTCCTGCGCCGCGTAGGTGGCATCCTTGGAAACCGCCGAGACCACGATGTAGCGCAGCCAGGGCTCACCGGTCAGCTTCTTCTGCAGCGTGGTGATGGGCACGAAGATGACGTCATCCTGGTCCTGACCCATGGCCGCCGACTGCCCCTTGGCGCTGAGCACGCCCACCACCTTGAAAGGCAGGTTGGAAATGCGCACCGTCTGGCCCAGGGGGTCCTCGGCGCCAAACAGGTTCTGCTGCACGGTGGCGCCGATCACGGCCACGTCGGCAGCCGAACTCACATCGCCTTCCGTAAACGAAACGCCTTCCTGCATCGGCCAGGAACGGATATCGAAATACTGGGGCTCGGTGCCCTGGATGTTGGTGAACCAGTTGTCGGCGCCAAAGACGACCTGGGCGGTGGTCTGGCTGCCAGGGGCGGCTTGCTTCACCGCCGGGGCCTGCTGCACGATGGCCTTCATGTCGTCATAGACCAGGGTTTTGGTCTGGCCCCAGCCCAGGCGCAGGCCGCCGCGGTTCACTGTACCGCTGGAAACAAACAGCATGTTGGAGCCCATGGCGGAAATCTGGTCCTGTACCTGCTTGCTGGCGCCCTGGCCCACGCCCACCATGGCGATGACCGCGCCCACCCCGATGATGATGCCCAGCATGGTCAGCGCGGAGCGCATCTTGTTGCGCGACAGCGCCCGCATCGCGATTCGCAAAATGGATATCAGGTCCATAACGTCCTCTCAGTCCTCCACCGTGGGCATGGTCTTCAGCAACTCGGCCGCGCGGGGACGCTCCTTCACCGGTTCGTCGCGGCGGATTTTGCCGTCGCGGAACACGATGGTGCGTTTGGCGAAACGGGCGATATCGGGCTCGTGCGTCACCAGCACGATGGTCAGCCCGCTCTCGTTCAGTGTCTGAAAAATCTGCATGATCTCCACCGAGGTGCGGCTGTCCAGGTTGCCGGTGGGTTCGTCCGCCAGCAGGATGGACGGCCGGTTCACCAGCGCGCGGGCAATGGCCACGCGCTGCTGCTGCCCGCCGGAAAGCTGCGAAGGAAAATGCTCCATCCGCTCGCCCAGGCCAACCAGTCGCAGGGCCTCTTGCGCGCGCTGCAGCCGTTCCTCTTTCGGAAGACGGGCGTACAAGGTGGGCAGTTCCACGTTCTCCAGCGCGGTGGTGCGCGCCAGCAGGTTGAATCCCTGGAAAACAAAGCCCAGCTTGCGATTGCGGATGGCCGCCAGCGCCTTCTTATCGAGCTGCGAAACGTCGGTTCCTTCCAGCAGGTAGCGCCCGCTGCTGGGCTTATCCAGGCAGCCCAGCAGGTTCATGAAGGTGGATTTGCCGCTGCCGCTCGCGCCCATGATGGCCACAAACTCGCCGCCGGCAATTTCGACGCTCACCCCGCGCAAGGCATGCACCTTGTTTTCGCCCAAGTCGTAGTACTTGTGCACGTCCTCCACGCAGATCACAGGCTGGCTCAGTTCCCCCAGTTCAGCCTGGTTAATCAGTTCGCTTTGGGTGATGGTTGCCATCAGCGCACCCTCGTCATTCCGCCGGCAAGCCCGCCGGACTTCTGCGTGATGTTCATCGAGCCCGTCACCAGCTGATCCCCGGGCTGCAGGCTGCCTTTGAGCAACTGGGCCACTTCCGTATCGGTGTGGTCGGTGATTCCAGTTCGGATCAACACCGGCTGCAGCGATTTATCGGCCGCCAGCTTCCACACCACGCTCACGTCGTGACGCGGTACGCGCGTCGCGCTGGCCGGCTTGCTGGCGCTTGCTGAGCCGCTGGGCGCCGCACCACCCAACTGGTTGATTCCGTACTTCTCATATGCTGCCCGCAACTGCTCCGGCTTCAGGTCGGGCTTGAAGCGCAGCGCCGTGTTGGGCACTTCCAGCACGTTCTGCGCCGTGGCCACGGGAATATTCACGTAAGCGGTCATGCCCGGAAAAAGCTTCATCTGCGGGTTGTCAAACGCAATCACCGTGTCATAGGTGACCACGTTCTGCACCGTGGTGGGGTTCAGGCGGATTTGCACCACCTTCCCTCGAAACGTCTGGTTGGGGTAAGCGTCCACCGTGAAGGTGGCTTCCTGGCCGACCTTGATGTTGCCCACATCAGACTCGTCGGTTTGCGTGTCCACCTGCATCTTGGTGAGGTCCTGGGCGATCGTGAAAAGCGTGGGCGCCGAGAGCGATGCCGCTACCGTCTGCCCGACGTCTACCGAGCGCGAGATCACGACTCCGTCGATGGGCGAGACGATGCTCGTGTACGACAGGTTGACCTGCGCCTGATGCAGCGAGGCGAGCGCCTGCGCGACGGACGCCTTGGCGACCTCGATGGCCGAATGCGTAGTGGCCACGTTCGCCTCGGCGGTATCCAGATCCGCCTGAGCCGCGAGGTTCTGATCGTGGAGCGCTTTCGTGCGCGCGTACTGCTTGTCGGCGGCGAGGGCATTGGCCTGGGCCGTCGTAACCCCGGCCGTCGCGGCCA
>DATGGJ010000283.1:0-18049 GCA_035308585.1 Terriglobales bacterium | reverse complement strand
AGATAGTGAATCAGCTCCAGACGGGTCTGTTGCCGGCGGGCGGCGGCCGCGCCGTCCGGCCATAATCCATAGATGGCGCCGTGGTAATACCGCAGCGCCGCCCTGGTTCGTCCCTGCTTGGCCGAAAGCCGTGCCAGTTGCAGATTGATAGTGCTGTTGCTGGGTTCGTCCTGCCACAGGGTCAGCAGGTAAGATTGCGCCTCCGACCTGCGGTTGGCGGCCAGCAGCGCCTCGGCCAGGCGCAAGCGGTAGCCGGGATCGTCGTGCGAGTAGTAAAGCGCGTTGCGGAAGTCCTGAATCGCCGGCTCCGGCTGTCCCGCTGCCAGAGCCGACTCCCCCCGTCCAAACCACATTTGTCCCAGCCGCAGTTGTGTGGACTGGTAGAAACGGTTGGCGAAAATGGTGGCCGCGCAGAAAACCACCGCTGCGAACACTACCAGGGCCAGGAACAGCGGCCGCACTTGAAAGCTTCCCGGCGCGTGTTCCCCGCAGTAGCGGCACACGCCTCCTGGCTGCGGCAGGGGCCGCTCACAATGGGGACAGAGGGCTTCTTCAGTGGTTTCCAATCCCGGCGCTTCGTGTGGCGATTAATTCGTGCTACGACCAGTGTAAACGGAACAGCAGGCTAAAGTTAAGGTCTATACCGAAGTGTATATTTGCCAGGCAAATTCCCTCCGCCCGCACAGCTTGCTCCCGTCTTCCTCTCGTCACTTTTAATGGTGATGTACGTCACAGTGGCTTTGTTCTTCCTGCGATATTTTTCATACCCGGACGTTGTTGGGTGAGACGCTTGCTGCACCGCGACCTGGGAACTATCCAACCCGAGCTGTTACGCGCCTTTGAGGCGCCCGCCCGGATCCGCCAGTACCGGAAGGGTGCGGCGGTGTACCGCCGCGGGCGCGCCGTGCGCGGGGTATTTCTTCTCCAGAAAGGACGCGTCCGGCTCCAGTTGGGCGAGCGCGCCGCCGGCCTGGCTTTGAACGTGGCCGGCCCCGGCTCCGTTCTGGGGCTGGGGGAAACCATGTCTGGGATTCCCTACGAGGCCACCGCAGAAACCCTGGAGCCCTGCCAAATCGCCTTTCTGCCGCGGGAAAGTTTCCTCAACTACCTGCGCCAGAACTGCGCCCTGTGCATGCAACTTGTGCAATTGCTCAGCGAGGACCTGCACCAGCTTTATCAGCAGTACCGCACTATTGGCGGCCCAGCCACCCGCTCCCGCAGGCCCCGGGGCAACGGCTCGACCCATTCCCGGCCGCCTTCGAACGGCGATTTTCAGGCCTAGTCCGCTACCCCAGATGCGGATTGCGCTCCGCGGAAACGGGCGTGAGTTCGCGGGGGTATACTCCGCCGTTATACTCCAGCAGCCGGTTCTTCCATTTGAGAAATTCGGTGATGGTTTGCGGCTCGATGCGGATTTCCACCCGGCGCAGGCTGGCCAGCAACAGGTTCATCTCATGTTCCATGCCGGCTGCAGTGCGCAAGCCGCGCCGTGGCGGCTTCACCGTCATTTCCACCTTGCGCCCGGCGCACTCCAGCAGGCCCCAGCCCGCGGGCAGTTCCGGCGGCGTGATCAGCCCCGTGGGCGCCAGATAGAAGCGCTCGCAGCCCAGCGCAATTTCCGAATTCTGGCGGAAGGGCTTGGCGCGATCGGCGAGAAAATCTGCCCGCGTTGCCTTGCATTCCACCACCACCGAACGGCATTTTCCTTTCCAGCCGATGGCGTCCGGCACTTCGCCGCTGGCGCAGGCTTGTTCCGAGAGCACCACCCCGCAGCGGTAGCGGCGCAGCCAGTCAACAGCCAGGTTCACCAGTTGGGTGTGGGTCATTTGCGTGAATTGACGATTGAAAATTGATGATTGACGATCAAACGGCCGGCGAAACAAAAAGCTCGCGGCAGACCGGCAATCTGCGGTCTGCTCTACCCGAAACCGCAATCATCATTCGTAATCGTCTATTCTGCTGCCAGTCTCTCGTGCCGGCCAGCGCGAGGCTAGTACTCTCCTGATTCCTGCAGACCGTGATCGTCCAGGCGAGAGGCAAGACCCTAAGGTTGGTTCGGCCAGGCATACGGGTCTTTTGCCGGCCTTATTCGGGGAAAAATCTTTAGCGTCGGGCGCCAGAGGTTCGGCCGAGTGCTAACTGCTGCCTTCAGAACTTCGTTACTTCGGTGAAGTTGAAGTCGCGCACCTTCATCGCCGGCACCACCATGTCGAAGGATTCTTCTCCGCTGGCGCGCACTGGCGTGGCCATCTCCTCCACGTTGGAGAGCATGTGCAACAGGCTTTCGTTGAAACGGAAGTTGCGAATGCCGTTTTTGAGCTGCCCGTCCTCAATATAGAAGGTACCGTCGCGGGTCATGCCGGTCAGGATCTTCTCGTAGGGGTCAACTTCGCGGATATACCACAGGCGGGTGACGAGCACGCCGCGCTCCGTGCCGGCAATCATCTGGTCCACGCCCTTGGACTGCCCCTGCGCAGGTCCCTCGAAAACAATGTTGATGGGCGCCTCGCCAATCTCGTTGGGCAGGGGAAAGCCGTGTCCGGTGGGCTCCACGGGACCAGCCTTGGCAGCGTGTTCCGATTCCCTCATCTTTTTGGCGGTGGAGCGGGCGTATACCAGGCGCTTGACCACGCCCTTATCCACCAGTTGCACGCGCTGGCGGCGGATGCCTTCGCCGTCGAAAGGCGCGCCCGACTGCAAGGGATGCGAGACGTCGTCCCACACCGTAATGTTGGCCCCAAATACCTGCGTGCCCACCCGGTTGTTGAGAAAGGAGCGCTGATCGAGAATGGCCATGCCGCCGAAGTCCCAGAACATGAATCCGACCAGGTCGAGCACCGCCGCAGGCTCCAGGATTACGGTGTACTTGCCGGCGTTGAGTTCGCGCGGCTTGGCGGACTGCAGCGCCTTGCGGGCCGCGGTCTCCGCCAGCGCCACCGGATTCAGGTTGCGCACATCAGGCGAGTTGAATTTCTGCCAGCCGGAAGAGTCGCCGCCCAGCATGGTCACCGAAATTTCCGAAGAGGTTTGGGTATGGTAGGCGGCCAAACCACGCGAGTTGAGCACTGCCTCCACCGATTCGGAATTGGAAAAAATGCCGGCGGCGGTCAGCTTCTGTTTCTTGGCCACGTTGACGATCTTTTCCACCGCCTGCGCGCGCTGCCCGGGAGTGAGCGAAGAAGTCTCGTAAAAGGCTCGTCCCACCTGGTCGGCGCCCTCGTATTCTTCCGGTCCGGGCACGGGCAGCAGGTCGGGATCAGGTTCCTGAACCTTGGCCAGCGCCTCGGAAGCCAGGACCGCCTGCTTCAGGCTCTCATCATCAAACTTGTTGGTGGTGGCGCGCGCCGTCCGCCCGCCAAAAACCGTGCGCACCGAGACGACATAATTCTCTTCCGCCACGTTCTGGTGGATGGTGTTGTTGGCGAAGCGGGTGAGGGCGCTCTGGCCGCCGGCGATGAGGGCCTCCACCTCGTCAGCGGTGGAGAATTTCTGCAGGCGGGAGAAGATTTCGGCAGCTTTGTCTTTAGTAAGCATTCAGCAGTCAGCACTCAGCATTCAGCCCGTGGACCCAATGCGTGTTCCGTTAGAAGTTGGCAGCTGCGGCGAACCGCTCGGCGTCCACTTTGCATATTAAAGCGGCCAACATGCGTTTCACTTCCGTTACAGCGGCTTCAAGGTGGTTGTACTCCACTTTTTCGAGAAAACCTAAGTCATGGGCAAGCAGGAGTTGATACTCAAGCTCGCTGGCCGAGCCCATCGCGACACCAAGAAAACGATGGAATTCGGCGTTACCTCGCCTGCCGCATCCTTCAGCAATATTGGATGGAATGGAGGCACTGCACCTCCTAATCTGGCTGGTCAACCCGAACATCTCCTGCTTCGGAAAGTGGGATGTGCCCTGGTAGGCTGCCAGAACCAACTTGTGCGCTTTCTGCCACACCTTTAGACCTCGAAAGTCCTTCATCTTGCATCTCCGCCACACCGACTGAATGCTGAGTGCTGACTGCTGAATGCTACTCCGCTCCGCCTTGCAGCGTCAGTGACCCACACCCTACGTCCCCTTGTACGCGCTCCCCACCTTGATGTTGCGAAAACGCGCCGGCGCGGCGCCGTGCCCGGTGCCCATGGTCTGCATGGGCTGGCCCTTGCCGCAGTTGGGGGTGCCCCACAGCGTCCACTGGTCGCGGGAGCAGATGGCGTCCATGGAATTCCAGAACTCTGTTGTGATTCCGGAATATGACGGGTTCTTCAGCATGCGTCCCAGCTTGCCGCCCTTGATCTCCCAGCCAATTTCGGTGCCGAACTGGAAGTTGTAGCGCTTGTCGTCAATGGACCAGGAGCGGTTGGTCCGCATGTAGATGCCTTTATCGGTATCGGCGATGAGCTGCTCGAAGGTCAGCGGCTTCTCCCCTGGCAGAATGCTGATGTTGGTCATGCGGATGATGGGAATGCGGTTCCACCCTTCCGCCCGCATGGTGCCGCCGGAGCGGTTGGAGCCGATGGCATGCGCGGTCTCGCGCGAGGACAAGTAGCCGGTGAACAGACCGTCGGTGATGATGGGCGTGCATTGCGCGGGCACGCCTTCATCATCGTAGGCGAAGGTGCCCAGGCCGGGGCCGTGATTGCGGGTGGCGTCGGCCACCACGTTCACCAGGTTGCTGCCGTAACGCAGTTGGCGCAGCTTCTCCAGCGTCAGGAACGACATACCCGCGAAGTTGGCTTCCATGCCCAGCACGCGGTCGAGTTCAATGGGATGGCCTATGGATTCGTGAATCTGCAGGCCCAGCTGGGAGGAATCGAGCACGATGGTGAAGTTGCCCTCGGGGCACTGGTCGGCCTTGTGCAGGGCCACGCACTCTTCCGCGATCCGGCGGGCGTTTTCCACCAGCTTCAGCTCTTCTATTAATTCGTAGCCCTTGTTCTGGTATTGGCCGCCGAAGGAGTTGGGATAAGAGCGCTTGTGGATTTCGCTGCCGGCAAAGGCATAAGCCGTGTAGCCGGCGCCAGTGGTGAGCTTCGTCTCGTGAATATTCGAACCTTCCGAGGAAAAGAACCACTGCTCGTAGCGGCGGAAGTTCATGTTGGTTTCCGCCAGAGTGACGCCCTGCACCGCGCACAGCTCTTTGTCCACGCGCAGCAGCAGGTCCAGGTTCTGCTCCACCGAAGTGCTGAAAGGGTCCACTCGGTAAGGCGTGGTCCACTCGTCGGTGAAAGGCTTTTCCGGCGCCAGGCGCACGTCCTGCTGCTTCACCCGGGCAGAGGAGCGGGCAATTTCCACCGCCTTGGCCGCGGTCATCTCCACCGCGATGCGGGTCAGGTCCTCGGTGGCGGCAAAACCCCAGGCGCCGTCGGCCAGCACGCGAATGCCGATGCCCAGCGAGGTGGAATCGGAGGCGTGGCCCACACGCCCGTTCTTGGTGGCCATGGCGCGGTTGCGCTCATCCACGATGCGCACGTCGGCATAGGAGACGCCGTGCTGGTTCGTCAGGTTCAGCGCCCACTCGGCAATCTGCTTCATGCTCATGGCAAACATTGATGATAAATGGTAAGAAGAGTTTTGTGGGAGGCAGACTGGGATTTTGGGCTGAATGACCTGCTTCGGCTAAGAACAAGGACAACGAGGCCGAGCCTGAGCTAAGCGCGCGGAGCGGAGGAGCCGTCCTAATACAACACTTCGCCTTCACCTTTTGCCGCAATCAGCGACTGGATGTAAGCCACAATCTTATCTCGCCGCGCCATTACCGCCTTCACTTCCTCGTTATTCAGATAGTGTCTGGTTTTCTCCGTCAGTTCGTTCCCATCCAGTGCTTTCAGTCTTTCCAGCAACTTGCGATCGCAGCGCTCCAGGTTCTTGGGTTCTCTCAGGTTCTTTGATAGTCGAAACGCCCGGGTGAAATCCACGCGATAAATCTTCCAATCGTTGCCGATCAGCACATTGGTAAGGTTGGGGTCGGTGTCGTAGACCAGTTCATCAAAAACGCGGATTCTATACATCTGCTGGTTCCACGCTTCCACGTCGGGCGCTGGTATTTTGCGCTGCAGGCGCTGGCCCTCATCCATCTGCACCGGCAGCCACCAGCTGAGAGACCCAATATGACCCTGCCATTTGCGCTCCACGTACACGGGAAGCAAATCCTCGAGTCCGAGCAGCTCGGCCAGCCGGTAAGCTGCGATGTTGTACCTGTAAGAATCCACAAAAAGAAGTTCCCTGTGGCCATCGGCGAACTTCCTGTCAATGTCGTGTTCGTCAACCGATTGAAAAGACGCGTCGTGAGTAAGAGTGCCGTCGCTCAGCGTAAGTCGCCAGGGGTCGGTGATGCCCTTACCGCCCTGTTTACCTCCTGTCACCTTGGCGGTAAGCAGAAATTGCTTGATTTGTTCCCGGCTGAGCGCGGGTTGGTCGGCGGCAATACCGGGGCGGCCGCCCACTATGTAAAGCGCCAGGATAAGAGCTAAGCATCGCAAGCCGCGGCCAGGCATGCCATACCTCCTTCTTGAAAGCCGGATCCCAAGGCCGAGAATGCTTGTCCCCGCGTTTGCTCCGGCAGATGCCTGGAGATCACCGTGAGAGAGGGTCGGCAAGCAAAGCTGTCCTTCAAATCAGGGCAGGGAAAACGCTGAATGCCGCGATCGCCTTCGCCATCGCAGTTCTCCTTGATTGCTGTGAGAGCCGACGCCTTCTTTTTATTGTTCGCGCCTTGGGACAGGAACTTATCCCAATCATCGGGCCCGTTGGATTGGAATAATGGCCGAAAGTAGAGGGGAAGTTTCCTCCGCCTGCGGGGAATTGTCAAGCTGGCATGCCCGAACCGGAAGAAGCTCTGCGAAGGATGCCAATCTTTGCCGCAATCGCGCTATCATAAGCGGCGTTCGCGCACCTTGGCATCTGTGCGTCATTACCCGTACCAGCCCGGATTTCATTGACTTGCCCCACCACCCCGCCTAACATAGCGCGACATTATGATTGGCCAGACCATCTCGCACTACCACATCCTGGAGAAGCTTGGCGGCGGCGGAATGGGTGTTGTGTACAAGGCCGAAGACACCCGCCTGCACCGCCTGGTGGCGCTCAAGTTTCTTCCCGATGAGGTGGCCCGCGATCCCCAGGCGCTCAGCCGCTTCCAGCGCGAGGCCCAGGCAGCTTCCGCCCTCAACCATCCCAACATCTGCACTATTTACGACATCGGCGAGGAGAACGGCAAAGCCTTCATCGCCATGGAGTATCTGGAAGGCGCCACGCTGAAGCACCAGATCGGCATCCGCCCCATGGAAATGGAGACCCTGCTGGCGCTGGCCATCGAGATCGCCGACGCATTGGACGCCGCCCACGCCAAGGGCATCATCCACCGCGACATCAAGCCGGCCAACATTTTCGTGACTGACCGCGGCCACGCCAAGATTCTCGATTTTGGGCTGGCCAAAATGGAATACGCCGGCCGGGTCCAGCCAACGGAAGCAACCTCCGCCCCCACCGTGGTCAGCGAGGAGCACCTCACCAGCCCGGGCTCGGCCCTGGGCACGGTGGCTTACATGTCTCCGGAACAAGCCAAGGGCAAGCCGCTCGACCGCCGCACCGACCTGTTCTCCTTTGGCGCCGTTCTCTACGAGATGGCCACGGGCAAGGTGGCTTTCCGCGGCGAGACTTCCGCGGTCATTTTCCAGGCCATTCTGGACCGCGCGCCCACCGCGCCGGTTCGCATCAACCCGGAAATTCCGCCCAAGCTGGAGGAGATCATCAGCAAGGCGCTGGACAAGGACCGCGAGTTGCGTTACCAGAACGCGGCGGACATGCGTGCCGACCTGAAGCGGGTGCGCCGCGAGCTGGAATCGGGACGCAGCCCGGTACTGGAAATTGGCGAAGATGAGCCCGCGCCAGCCAGGCAGGGCAGCGGCTCGGCCGCGGCCCACGGCTCAGCCGCGCGCATGGCTCCGGCAAGCTCGGCGGCTGCCGTCGCTGTTGCCAGCAGCAGCCGCGTGACCGCCGCCGCATCCGGCAGCGCGCCTGCGGTCAGCGCCGGGTCATCATCGGTCGCCCTGCCGCCCGCGCGCCCCAAGTGGCGGCTTTATGCGGCTCTGGGAGCTCTAGTCCTCGTGGCCGCCGGCATAGGATTCTTTCTTTACCAGCAGCGCGCCCAGGCCATCACGGAGAAAGATTCAATTCTGGTCACAGACTTCGTGAACACTACCGGCGATTCCGTCTTCGATGGCACCCTGAAGAAAGCGCTGGCGGTGGACCTGCAGCAGTCGCCCTTTCTCAACGTGGTGCCTGAGCAGCAGGTGCAGAAGACCCTCAAATTCATGGGACGTGGGACCGACCAGCCCATCACCAGCGACATCGGCCGCGAGATCTGCCAGCGCGACGGCATCAAGGCCATGCTCACCGGTTCCATCGCCCTGCTGGGCGACCAGTATCTGATCACGCTGCAGGCGGTGAACGCCTCCAGCGGCGATTCCCTCGGCCAGGTGCAACAGCAGGCCAAGGGCAAGGATGCGGTTCTGAACGCTCTGGGCAGCGCCGCCACCAGCCTGCGCGGCAAGCTGGGCGAGTCCCTGGCCTCGGTGCAGAAATTCGACAAGCCCCTGGACGAGGCCACAACCTCATCCCTCGAAGCCCTGCAGGCCTTCACCCTGGGTGACGCCCAGCACAACAAGCTGGAAGACATCGCTTCCATGCCCTTTTACCAGCGCGCTATTGAGCTGGACCCCAACTTCGCGCTGGCCCATCTGCGCCTGGGCGTCGTGGCCGGCAACACCGGGCAAACCGCTCTGGCCACCAAAGAGGTGCAGAAGGCTTTCGAACTCCGCGACCGCACCAGCGAGTACGAACGCCTCTACATCACCGCTTATTACTATTTCAACGGGGGCGAGATTGAAAAAACCATTCAGGCGTGGGAATTGATGAAGCAGACCTACCCGCGGGACGAGCCCTCGCGGGTCAATGTCGCGGTGGCCTACCAATTTCTCGGGCAATACCAAAAAGCCGTGGAGAACTGCCTGGATGCCATCCGAATTGAGCCCGACACGTTGAATTGTTATCTGGTTGGAGCCGGGAGCTACCGGGACCTGGGCCGGTTCGATAATGCCGACGCTTTGCTGGCGCAGGCGCAGCAGCGGAAGATCACCGGCACCGGGCTTTACGTTGATCTCGCCCGCTCCGCCATCCTGCGGGGAGACAGCGCCGGCGCCGCTCACCTGGAGCAATTGGCGCAAGCCAGCCCGGAAGGCGAGTTGCGGGTTCTCGGCCAACAAGCGGAACACGCCGGGGCCCTGGGACAGTTGGGGCAGGTGCGGCTGTTGAGAGCGCGCGTGGTGGAGCGGGCCAAGGGCATGAATATGCCAGATTTCGCCGCCAACCAGCTCATAGACGAGGCCACCACCGAAGCCGCATTTGGTTATCCCGCCCGCGCCAGCGAACAGATTGATGCCGCGCTGGCCTTGTCACGCGACCCCACTTTCCTGGGGGACGTTGCTGATGCCGCCTCGGCCGCCGCCCAGGATCAGAAGGCGGAGTCGCTACTGGCCGAAGCCGGTAAAGGGCGTCCCGACGATACCTTTTTGCAGAAGGTGGTCGCGCCTCGCATTGCGGCCCGGCTGCAGCTCCACCAGGGCAAAGCCGCTGCCGCGGTGCAGACCCTGGCCACGACTCAGCCCTACGAAGACGGCTTCCAATTTTTCAATACCCATGTGCTGCGCGGTCAGGCGTACTTGGCCAGCAGCGATGCTGCCAACGCAGCCTCGGAGTTCCGCAAGTTTCTCAACCGCCGCGCCCTCGCGCCTTTTTCCATTTATTACCCGTTGGCGCAACTCGGTTTGGCCCGCGCCCTGGCCGCCCAGCATGACGCCGCCGGCGCCCGCACCGCCTATCAGGATCTCTTTGCCATGTGGAAGAACGCTGATCCCGATCTTCCCGTCCTCAAGCAAGCCAAGGCGGAATACGCCAAGCTGCAATAGCGGTGTGGCTTGAATCCCCGACGCCGAACTCCCCGACCGGTGATTGTTTCCCAACCACATCGCCGGCAAAGTGCCGCGCCGGGCTATAATGCCCGCACTCATGGCCTTGACCTCTGGCACCAAGCTTGGCCCCTATGAAATTCTCTCGCCGCTGGGGGCCGGCGGTATGGGCGAAGTCTATCGCGCCCGCGATACCCGCCTGGAACGCAGCGTTGCCATCAAAGTTCTGCCCACCCACCTCTCTTCCAACCCTGAACTGAAGGTGCGCCTGGAACGCGAGGCCCGCGCCATCTCCTCCCTGCAGCATCCCCACATCTGCGTGCTGCACGATGTTGGCCACCATGACGGCACCGACTACCTGGTGATGGAATACCTGCAGGGAGAAACGCTGGCTGAGCGGCTGCGCAAGGGGCCGCTGCCCATCGAGCAGGCGCTCAAAATCGGCATCGAAATCGCCGATGCCCTCGACAAAGCTCACCGCCACGGCATCATCCACCGCGATCTCAAGCCGGGCAACATCATGCTCACCGGCTCCGGCGCCAAATTGATGGATTTCGGGCTGGCCAAGCCCGGCGGGCTGGCCGCGGCGGCGGGGGCCGAGGTGGAACGCGGCCTCACCCCTTCCAGCCCTACCAGTCCTTTGGCCATCGCCACCGGCGCTTCCAGCCCGCTCACCGCAGCCGGCACCCTGGTCGGAACTTTTCAATATATGGCGCCGGAGCAGATCGAGGGCCACGAGGCGGACGCCCGTTCCGACATCTTTGCCCTGGGCGCTGTGTTGTACGAGATGGTTACGGGCAAGCGCGCCTTCGAGGGCAAATCGCAAATTAGCGTGGCCTCCGCCATCCTGGAGAAGGACCCTGCGCCTATCTCCTCTATTCGGGCGCCCATCTCGCCCGCTCTCGAGCACGTGATTTCACGCGCTCTCCACAAGGATCCGGAGAAGCGCTGGCAAAATGCCGGCGATATTCGTGCTGAACTGGAATGGGCGAGCGACCCGGGCAACGCCGCCGCAGCCGTCTCCCCGGCCTCCAGCCCTGCCTCGCCGCTACGCCGGTCCTGGCTGCTTGCCGTTACCGCTCTGATCGCCGTGATCGCGCTCATGGTTGCGGGCCTGAGTTTGTGGAGAAAGCCGCCCGAGCCCCACCGGATGGTTGCGTCCATATCTCCACCGGAAGACAGCGAATTCGACCTGACCGGCGACTACGGCGCGCCGCCGGTGCTTTCTCCTGACGGCGCCAATCTGGCCTTCGGCGCCGGGGACCGCATCTGGTTGCGCTCGCTGGAATCCGGCGACGCGCGGGCCTTGGAAGGAACCGACAACGGTTCTTTTCCTTTCTGGTCGCCGGACAGCCGCAGGATCGGCTTCTTCGCCGGCGGCAAATTGAAGGTGGTAGATATCGGCGGCGGTGCTCCCAGCACGCTGTGCGATGCGCCCAACCCGCGCGGCGGCACCTGGAGTCCCAAAGGCGTGGTGGTGTTCGCTCCCAACATTCGCAGCGGGCTGTACCGCGTGCCCGCAACCGGTGGAATACCGGCGCCGGTGACCACGCTCGATGCCTCCAAGCACAGCACCCACCGTTGGCCTCAATTCCTGCCCGACGGCGAGCATTTCCTTTACCTGGCCACCAACCACGCGGGACAAAAAGAGTTCAGCGGGGTCTATCTCGGCTCATTGAGCGGCGATAACAGGGAAAACCGGCTGCTGATCCGGAACGAATCGAATGCGCAATACGCCTCCGGCTATCTCCTGTTCGTGCGCCAGTCGGATCTGATGGCGCAGCGCTTCGACCCCGGCCGTTTGGCGGCGCACGGAGATCCCATCCGCCTGACGGATACCGTGCTCAACGATGCAGGCATTTGGCGGGGAGTGTTCTCGGCGTCGAGCAACGGATTGTTGATTTGTGCCCGGGGAACGAACGCCGCAGAGCAAGGCCAGTTGACCTGGTTCGACGAGCACGGCGCGGCTCTCGGAACCGTGGGCGAGCGGGGCAGCAACGACCCTCGTCTCTCCGCGGATGGCCATCGAGTCGCGCTCGAGTTTGGAGATCCCAATCCAGACATCTGGATTTTCGACACCGTGCATGGGGTTCGCAGCCGCGTCACCAGTTCCGGGAGCAGCACCAGCCCGGTATGGTCGCCGGACGGCAAATCCATCGTCTTTCAGACCGTTCCTCTGAAAGCTGCCAAAGGACAGCTGGCGGTAAAGGCCGCGGATGGAACCGGAAGCGAGCGTCTGCTCTACCCCGAAGACCAGTGGCAGGCGCCCACCGATTGGTCGCCGGACGGCAAATACATCCTGTACGACCGTGGCGATCCCGGCATCACCGATATTTTTGTGTTGCCGGTGGCGGCCGGTCAGAAGCCGTTTCCCTTTGTGGCCACGCCGGCCTGGGAACGAGCCGCGGTATTTTCCCCGGATGGCCGCTGGGTGGCCTACACCTCGCGCGAGTCCGGCCGTGATGAGGTGTACGTTGCTCCCTTTCCCGGTCCCGGACCTAAATGGCAGGTTTCCACCAACGGCGCCCGCACTCCGCGCTGGCGCCACGACGGCAAAGCCCTGTTTGCCGTGAACGGCGACAGCACGGTGGAGTTTCCCATCACCCTCGGCAACGGTTCGCTCCAGACGGGCGCTCCCAAAGTCCTGTTCCGCACCGCTATTGGTGAGACGTTACTCTTCTCGGCCGCCTACGATGTCTCACCCGACGGGCGCTTCATCATCAACAGCCTGGGAAAGTCGCGCATCGGGAACCGGCCGCTCACGCTGACGGTGAATTGGACCGCCGGCCTGAATCCTTAGGTCGTTTCGCCGTGTAGCGTGAATTGATCCTGGGCGGTGGGTGGGGCAGCCCAAGTCCCGCCCCAAAAGCGCCGCTGGCTTTGGCCTGGTGATTGTGCCACCATCAATGTATGGGTAAGGAGAAAAAATCGGCGTCTCAGAGGCGTCAGGCTGGATTGGCAGCCGCCGCATCCGCCCGCAACCTGAACCGGCATCAGGAACAAAACCAGGGTGTCGCCGACCGCGCTCGTAAACAGCTTGTCGAGGCACAGAAGTACCACACCGACCACGTCAACTTTTTTCCCAACACTGCTGGACCGTTCGCCAGGGAATCAGCTGAGTTTCACCTTCACGCCATCAGCTTCCTGAACACGGAAGCAGATACCGGGCTCCAATTCGCTCGCTTCGCGGCGGAATCGCAAAATCCCAAAGTAGTGGCTCGCAACCGTCGCAATGCGCGCCTGGCGTACGATAGCGTCCTTAAGTACCTTGATAGATCAGCGCCCACTGAAGAAGAGTTGCAGGCGGTTCAGCAAAAAATCGCGGCACTGCGAGAACTGCTCAAATCACTGGGAGAACCGCTTTAGGACATTGTTGAATCGTAGCGCGACTACATTTCCCGCCGACTTTTTCGCAGGCAAAATCTCGGCAACAGCGCGGGAGAGAGTCGGAAGGTTGCGCCACCCGCGGGAGGAGTTGGCGAGCTACAGCTTTCGGCACGTGCCCCCGACGCAGCTCTCTCCCACAGAGCAACTGTTGCCGCATCGGCCGCAATTCTGGGAATCGCCCACGAAAGTGGCGCTGTCTACGCATCTGCCCATGCACCGTTCGGAACCGGGCGCGCAGCCGCAAAAGCCTCCCGTGCATGTCTCGGAAAAGGAACACTGGTTGCCGCAACGTCCGCAGTTCTGGCGGTCATTCACAAACGTGATCGTGTCCACGCACCGGCCCTGGCACCAGGCCTCGCCGGCCGCGCAGCTTCCCGCCCCAATTCCCGGAGTCTGGGCAGGCGGAGGATTGCGGGGAACTCTGCCGGTATTGCAACCCAGCAACAGAACCGCCGCCAGGCAGGCTACGCTTGCACTCTGGGTTGCCATTCTGTAACACCGCCAGGTGAGAAGGTCCCGGCTACTTCTTGCTCGGCAGCTGGAAGTTTAGCCGGATGTCGGTCTCCACTTCCACCGGCTTGCCTTTGAGTTCGTAGGGGCGGAAGCGCCAGTGTTGCACCGCGTCAATGGCCGCCGCGGTCAGTTCCTCCGGGCCCTGCAAAGGGCGAAGTTCAGCAATGGTGCCGTCTTTGCCGATCACTGCCTTCAGCACCACCTGTCCCTGAACTCCCTGCCGCCGCGCTTGCTCGGGATAAACCGGCAGCACTTTCTGCAGCAGCATGCCTGCCAGCTCGGAGCTGCGGGGAACCTTGCCCGCCAGAGCGCTGGCGGTATTGGTGGCGCCGCTGCTCTGTTCCGTCAGATTACTGGCCGCGTTCTCCGCCGCGCCATCCGCTGGCGTAGCCGGTGGCGCTGGTGGTGTCTGAGTGGGTAACGCGGGCGCCGCCGAGCTGTTGCGCGGCGAATTTGAAACCGCCGTTTCCGTCCGCTGTACGCTTGCTCCGGCGCTTCTGCTGGAAGTGTCCGAAGCCGGCTGCGCGCTGGGGAGCGAGACGTCGCCGATAAAGGCGCTCACCGCCGACTTGGCTGCCGCGAGCGCCGCGTTCGGGGTGGAGAGCTCTGTGGCTGATTCCTGGGATGCCGAAGGGGTGGACCGCAGGAACACATTTTCCAGTTCCACCGTCACTGGGCTGGGCTCCGCCTGGCTGTCCGCGTCGGCCGGACTATAAAGCCATTGCCACAGTCCGATGCTGAGCGTCACCAGGAAGATGATGGCGACCACCGAATCCAGCGCCGGCCCGCGGCGCCTTGTTGGTGCTTCTTTCCTGGCCGGAAGGCCCTTCGCCTCGCCGGTTTCCGCCGGCGCTGCTGCCTCGTGCTCGCCGCCTTCCTCTTCCAGCGGCTGCGGCGGCTCCTGCGCTTGCGGAGTTCCGCACGCCAGGCACACCGGAATCTCTTCCGCCAGTTCCTGCCCGCACTCGGAGCATACCGCCCCTTGGCTGCGCGGCGGAGGCTCCATGCCCGCTTCCCATTCTGTTTCATTTATCAAACAGGAGCGCAGGCCGGGATCAGACCCCAGCTTTTGTAGCAGCTCGCGCTGTCCATGTTCCAGGCTGAGAAATTCGAAACCGCAAAGCAGGTCGGCATGGTGCCGCACCACTGCACGCAGGTTCAGAGGCTCCGGCGAAACCGGCAGCAGAATGCTCAGTTCCACCCGCTCCCCGGCCAGCACCGCTCCTGAAAGCGCCCCGCACAGGCCGCCCTCGCCAACATCCTGAGCCTGGCCGCTCAGGCACATTACTGTGCCCGGCCGGAACACCGTCAGGTCGAAGGGCACCGAGAGCTGGTACCGCGCATAGCGGCGGTGCGCGTTTCCACTCTCCTCCACCGGCATGGCCGCGGCACTGCTCACCTCCGCACACCTCCGCGCCGGTCATGGGGAACGGGTTGATATGTGGCTGGCAAAACTTCCCCTCGAGCCCGGTGACGCAACGGCGCTCGCAACTCTCTGGCTTGAAGACTAGCTTTGGCCCGGGCGGGTGTCAATGAGACGAATGTGCCAGGAGAATTAAGTACCTCTAATGGAGAGGCTTGCAGGGCGGCCGCCCAGCCGCGGCCAAGGGGAAAACAGGGCGAAGCGGGCGCTCCGCCCCCGGTTCCTATTTCCGCCTTAAGGCCAGCGCTTGGCGGTCTCTTCCCATCCCGTCGGCCGGGCTGCGTCGCGTGCCGCCGTGGCTACCGCCGGCTGTGGCACCCGCAAAGGCTGCTGCGGGATCGGGGTCGCGGTGGCCGTTTTGCCCAGGCCGCCCGTATCGCTGAGGCTCTCTTTCTCTTCAGACAGCAGTGGAGCGGCGATGCGCAGGGCCTCCACTTCCTTTTCCAGGCGGGTAAGCTCCAGCTCCTTTTGCCGCAATACCTCGTAGACATTTTTCATATATCCACCCAATTAGACTCTTTGTGATGCCGGATGTCCGGAATGTAAGCAGACCTAAACGACTTGTCAAGAACAATTTGCGAGTCTGTCTCCCACTTCGCACTCGCCCTTACATGCAGGGCTTGATGAGTGCCGGGATGTAATAATTTGACTCCGCTTCCTTCTGTGTCATGAACGAACCCCGCTCCGTGTGTCCGTACTGTTCCTCTCCCGGACAGTAATAGTACCCCTTGCGTGTATCCACCCAAACCTTCAGGTTGGGGTCGCCATTGGAGGGGGGTACGGCTTTTTCGTTGACCGGCAGCAGTTTGGAAAAATCCGAGCTCACTCCGCCCAGAAGCTGTTTCACGCTCTTGGCGATAGTGGGGTTGGGGTTGCCGGCACCTGCGGCAGGACTGCCGTTCCCGGCATCGGCTGTAACCACGGGCTTGGCTTCTTGGTTGCCAGCGGCCGGCCGGGCCGTGGGCGCGCCCGGAACTGGAGTTACCGCTGCCTGCGCCGTGGGCCGGGCGGTTGGCGCCATTCCGGTGGCTCGGCGCGGGATGGGAGCCACCGCCACCACCAGCGCCATGGCCACAAAAACCGCCGGGACCAGCAGACGTCGGCTTCTCAACCTCGTCTTCCAGTCCAATTTCTCGGCTTCTTCGTGGGCGGCAGGGTTACTTTCCTGAAAACTGCCGCAGGCGGTGCAAAACACCGCATCGCTGGCGATTTTGGCCCCGCAACCGCTGCACGTGCTCTGCCCCTCTTCTACTGGCGCGGCGAAAGCCGGCTCCGGCTCGGCCGGCAAAACCGGCGCTTCTCCCTGGTCCAGCAATTTCCCGATTTCTGCCGCCAGCGCCTTTACCGTTTCCACGTCGCGCTCCTGGAAGGAATAGGCGTGCGCCGAAAACAGTTCCAGCACTCCCACCAGGCTTTGTCCGCGGTGTATCGGAGTGATGATGATGGACTCGATGCCCAGGCGCCGGCAGCTTTCTATATCCACCCGCGAGTCCTGCATGACGTTATCGCAGCGCAGCAATTCGCCGCTGCGCAGGCATTCCGCCGTCAGCCCGGTTTTAATCTGCAGCCGCGCACCCCGGTCGGGAGCGCTGTTGCCGCTGGCCGCGCGGCACACCACGTCCGCCCCCTGCCGCAGCGCCAGTGCCGCCCCCGTCGCATTGCTTATGTATTGTGCTTTCTGTACCAGGGCTTGCAGACCGGCATCCAGATCGCTGAGCGATGCCTGCGTTTGCGCCCCGGCAGGCGCCGATACCGGAGCATCCGCGGCTTCGGTTGAAAGGTTTTCTGTTGCGTGGGCCGCCGTGAACACGGGCGGAAGAAGAGGCATTTCCGGAGCCGCCGGTTGCGCCCTCTCGTCGTTCGCCGACGCAGGCGTTTCCTCGGGCACAACTCCGCGCTCTTTGTCCGGCGATGGAGGCTCGACGATCGAGTAGTGATCCATGCGACTTGGCGCCCGCTTCAGGGCTGGGGCTGCTTGCCCTGCCTCCAGCGAATCAGGACAATACACCCCCGCAACGGCTCGTCTGGCTCGCCGGTGGGAACATAGGCGAGTTTCGTATCAATTAGCAGGTGTGTCAAGGTCACTGCAGCGGGGGGAAGCATTACACTAAAGTTCATGCCGGCCCGGGTTCTGCGTCGCGGCCGGACTTGGCACATTCTTATCAGAGACTTGCAATCCAAGCGGGCGAACTCGTCCTGCCTGCCAATCACTTTTCAAGGTGGTGCGCCTGCGCCCATTGCTGCACTTTGCTCCAGGCCTGCGCCGCCTGCCGCTGGCTTGGCGTTACTCCTTGTGCGCGTGCCCGGCTAAACCATTTCAGCGCTTCAGGATAGTTCTGCCGCACGCCGTCGCCTGTGGCGTAGCGCACTCCCAGCGCCAGTTGCGCTCCGGCGTCTCCCGCTTTGGCTGATTCCAGCAGCAGGTTCAGAGCATCGCGGCTTAGAGCGCTGCCGCTGGCCGATTGTGGGACAGCCTTCACCACCGCCTGGTTCAAGCTCAACTGCCCGGCCGGAGCGGATGGCGCGGCTGCCGCCGGTGCCGGCCGCAGTTGAAAAGGCGGGGGCGTGAGCTGGGGCGGCGGCATAGCCGCCGTGGACATGGAAGGCAACGCTTCTGTTCGCTGCGCGATCGTGGCTGGTTGCGCACTGGGCGCGGCCTGCACGGTTTTCGCCTGCATCGTTCGCGCCTCTGAAGCGGCCGGCGAAGCGGGTGCCGCGGAGTTGAGCGGTACAGCCTTCTCCACCGAGGCGCGTTCCAGCTTGCGCCCTGCGCCG
>DATGGJ010000282.1:0-8122 GCA_035308585.1 Terriglobales bacterium | reverse complement strand
AGGTCGCAGGCGCGCAGCACACCACGCAGCTGGAGGCGCCGGTAAGCCATGGGGTGGAGGCCCACAGTCAGGCCGGTGCCGCGGAAATCGGCTACCAGGCGTTCTTCGTTGTTCATGCGCGCCAGAGGCGAAGCGGAATCGTGTTCGGCAATTCCTTGCAGCAGCGCTCCGGCGGGGCGCGCGGCACGCTCCACCTGCCAGAGGGCGTCGCGACGGTGGGAGTAGGCAGTGGGCAGTGGCGAGTGGCCAGTTTCCAATTTTAAGTTCCTAGTTTCAAGTTTCCCCGCGGATTGTGTCTCTACAGGATTTTTAACCGGATCGGCGCCCGTCGCTGAAGCGACTGGGTTCGCGGCAGGTTGAGGTCGAGCAAGACTCGAGAAAGCTGAATTCGAGTCAGAGTTTTCTCTGGAGGAAAATTGAAACTCGAAACTTGAAACTTTACCGGCCACTGACAATGCACAACTAGCAACTGAATTTAAAGCTCCGATTTGCGCCAGGGTGAGCAGTTCATTCTTGCGCAGTTCGGGAACGCGCCGCGCCAGGTCGTCAATGGAAGTGAAGGGCCGCTGCGAGCGCTCGCGCATGATGGCGCGAGCCGCTTCTTCACGCAGGCCTTTGACGTAGCGGAGGCCGAGGCGAACGGTGGCCGGCAAGTGGCCAGTGGTCAGTGGGCGGTGGCCGGTAAAATTTCGAGTTTCCAGTTTCGAGTTTCGAGAAACTTGACGATGGACACCATCGATTGAATGCTGACTGCTGAGTGCTGAGTGCTCTACTGGCAACTGACAATCGGCAACTGACAACTGCTCCACCGTGCACAGCCAATCCGACTTGATTACGTCAATGGGCGTGATTTTCAACCCATGACGCTGTGCGTCCTTAACAATGGTGGCCGGCGAATAAAAGCCCATAGGCTGGTTGTTGAGCAAAGCGGCGGTGAAGGCGGCCAGGTAATGAGTTTTCAGATAAGCGCTGGCATAGGCCAAAAGCGCAAAGCTGGCAGCATGTGACTCGGGGAAGCCATAGAGCGCGAAAGAAGTAATGGAGTGGATGATTTCCTCCTGTGCCTCCGGGGTGATGCCGTTGCGCTGCATGCCGGCGCGCAGCTTGACTTCAATGTCGCGCATGCGCGCTTCCGAGCGCTTGAAGCCGAAGGCGCGCCGCAATTCTTCCGCTTCGCCGCCGGTGAAGCCGGCCGCGATCATGGCCATGCGCAGCAGTTGCTCCTGAAACAGCGGCACGCCCAGGGTGCGCGCCAGCACGGGTTCGAGCGAAGCATGCGGGTAGTGCACCGGCTCGCGTCCCTGGCGGCGTTTGATGTAGGGGTTCACCATTTCGCCGACGATGGGGCCGGGACGAATAATGGCCACCTGCACCACGATGTCGTAAAAATTTGCGGGGCGAAGGCGGGGCAGGCAGGACATCTGCGCCCGGCTTTCGATCTGGAACATGCCGATGGTATCGGCCTTCTGCAGCGCCGAGTAGACCTCGGGATCATCGGGCGGCAAGTGAGCCAGGTCCACTTCTTCGCCGTAATGCTCGGGGATGAGGTGCAGGCAGTCTTCCAGCACCGCCATCATGCCCAGGCCAAGCAGGTCCACCTTGATGATGCCCATGTCGGCACAGTCTTCCTTATCCCACTGCACCACGACGCGGCCGGGCATGGAAGCCGGCTCCAGCGGCACCACCGAATCAAGCTGGCCCTGGCAGATGACCATGCCGCCGGAGTGCTGGCCGAGATGGCGAGGCAAATCCTGCACCGCCAGGCAAAGCTCGAAATACTTGCGCATGCGGGGATGGCGCAAGTCAAAGCCCGCCTGCCCGAACTGCCGCTCCAGAGTGTCGCTGGGGTCCCGGTATTCCCAGGAGCCAACCAGGCCGGAGAGGCGGTCGAGTGTTTCTGTATCGAAACCCAGGACTTTGCCCATTTCCCGCGCCGCCAGGCGCCCGCGGTAGGTGATGACGTTGGCGGTCATGGCGGCGCCGCGCTGGCCGTAGCGTTCGTACACGTATTGAATGGCGCGCTCGCGCTGGTCGCCGGAGGGCAGGTCGAGGTCAATATCGGGCCACTCGCCGCGCTCCTCCGAGAGGAAGCGCTCGAACAGCAGGTCCATGCCCACGGGATCAACCGCGGTGATGCCCAGCGAGTAGCAGACGGCGCTGTTGGCAGCCGAGCCGCGCCCCTGCACCAGGATGCGCTGCTCGCGGCAGAAGCGCACGATGTCCCAGACGATGAGGAAGTACCCGGGCAAGTCGAGCTTTTCAATCAGCCCCAGTTCGCGCTCGATCTGGCGTCTGGCGCGCTGGCGCAGGTCGCGGGCGGCGCGGCCGTAGCGCTCGCGAAAGCCTTGCTCGGTACGCTGCCGCAGGAATGACATCATGTTTTCGCCTTCCGGCACCGGATAGCGGGGAAACTCGTAGCCCAGGTCGTTGAGGGTGAACTCAAGGCGGGAAGAAAGCTCCTCCGTGGCGTCGATGGCCTGGGGCAGGTCGGCAAACAGATGCGCCATCTCCGGCGGCGGCTTGAGGTGGCGCTCGCCATTGCGAGCCAGAAGACGTCCGGCGGTGTCCAGCGTGCGGTGGTGACGCAGGCAGGTGAAAACGTCGAGCACTTCGCGTTCGCTGATGGTGTGGCTGCCCTCGCCTATGGCGCGCGCAGGCGCGGCGTAGGATACTCCGTTCGTGGCCAGCAGGGGCAGGCCGAGAGAGCTCGCGATTTCCATGGCCGCCTGGTTGCGGGCTTCCTGTTCGCGATGGAAGTGGCGTTGCAGTTCCACGTAAACACTGTCACGGCCAAAGATGCGGATGAGTTGTTCCATGGCGTGGCGACCCTGTTCCATGCCGCCACGAGCCAGGGCGGCGGCCACGGGACCGTGCTCATCGCCAGTCAAGCACACAAGCCCCTGGCTGAACTCGGCAAGGTCATCCGCGGTGGCGGCGATCTGCTCCGGGAGCGCGTCCTTGGGCCCGCGCATTTTCATGCGCGTAATCAGCCGGCACAGATTCTGGTAGCCAAGCCGAGATGCGGCCAGCAGAGGAAGGCGAACACAGTTGCCAGTGGTCAGTTGCCAGTTGTCAGAAAACTTTCCAGCTTTCAGCTTCGAGTTTCGAGTTGATTGAGGATTGACGATTGATGATTGACGAATTGATTGGCGTTCATCCGCGTTTATCCGTGGCGATGAAGTTAGTTGTTGGTCGTTAGTTGTTGGTTGTTGGTTCTTAAATCGACAATCGTCAATCTCCAAATCTTCAATTTCCTCTGTGTATCCGTGTCTCTGGGGCGAGAAAGTAATTTCTGCGCCAATGTGCGCGCGCAATCCGAGCTTCTTTGCCGCCAGATGGAAACGTGGAGCGCCATAGACGCCATCGCGGTCCAGCAGCGCCATGGCCGGCATGCCCAGTTCGGCACACATGCCGGCCAGCTCCTCGGGCAGGGAAGAGCCTTCGAGGAAGCTGAACGCGGAACGGGAATGGAACTCGACGTACATTGGGTAATCGTGTAATTGAGAAATTGTGTAAATAAGTGCTGTGCCTGATTTGTAATTGGCAATTTGTAATTTGCAATTTTTGAGGCCGGATCAGGGAGACTGAACACTGACTACTGACGGCCTAAAATTTATCAATTTCCCCGATTACACAATTACTCAGTCGTAGCTTCCCTCCACAAACCACTGTCCGCTGGCCGGTTCGCGATAAAGGCGGTAGAGCGCGGCTCCGGTTTCGTTTTGTAAAATGACGTCCCATTCCTCGCGCGCCCAGGCGTCCTCCTTCCACCACTCGCCGGAAGCGTGCCAGGGGCCAGCCGACCACACAATTTCGCCGCGCACTTCCGGTTGGATGGCCGCGGTAATGCGCACGGGAGCGCCGGCGTGCATCAGCACCGAGGCGCGCAGCGGCGGCCGGAAAAGGCGAAGCGCAGTGAGCGGCCCAGTTTTTTCCGGCAGTTCCGCTCCTGCTTGGGGAGCCGCAGGGGTGAAATGCCGCAGGCGAAAATTTTCCGGGCGATGCGTGTCCAGAATTTCCGGTGAACCGACGCGGCTTTTGCCGACCACGCCCGCAATGCGCGCCAGTGTGAGCTCAAGCTTTTCCGGTTCCGGCGAGAGCGGCAGGAACAGGCCCGTCTGGGCGGCGCGCGGGCGCACCGGTTCTGCCGCCAGCCACACTTTGGTGACAGGGGCCTCCGGAGGATGCGCCTGCAACTCCAACTGCAGCAGCTTGAGGAACGTTTTGGGGTTCAGCATGGGCAGGGGAAGATGCAGAGCCCGGGCATAGAAAGATTGACGATGGGAAAGGCCCTGGTCGGTGGTCAGTGCGCAGTGGCCAGTGTAGTTTCGAATTTCAAGTTTCGAGTTTCGAGAAGGTTGATGATTGATGATTGAAGATTTCTGAATTGATTCGGATTCGCATTGATCCGCGTTGATCCGCGGCAACGAAGTTGGTTGCTGGTTTTTCAATCTACAATCGTCAATCTCTAAATCGTCAATTTCCCTGGTGTCTCCGTATCTCCGTGGCGGGTTTTCCAGTTCCAGGCGAAGGCGCAGTTCGTTGGTGGCCAGGGCGCGGGCGGAAAGGCGGGCACAAAGCTGCTCCAGAAGGCGATTAAGTAGGAACGCCAGCGGTTCCAGCAGAGCCACCGGATATTCCAGTTCAATCGCCTCTTCGAAACTGAGCGCGGGTTCGCTGACCACCAGCGGGCGCAAGGTCGTGCCGCGAGCCATTTGCTGCAGGCGCAAGCCGGCCTGCCCCAGGCGCTCGCTGAGTGCGACTTCCGGCAGCGCAGCCAGGGTTCGGCAATTGCGCACTCCCCAGCGGTCCAGGGTTTCCAGAATTTCCTGTGCGCGCTCGTAATTCTGACCATCATCGGTTTTTCGCCGACTCCCGGCCCCTGACTCCTGACTACTGAATTTTTGCAGCAGCACATCCACGGGCAAATCGCCCAGCCGTTCCGCCTCTTTGCCATCGGGGATTACGGTAACGCCGGGAAAGCCGCGGGCCCCATGCAGGGCAGCATCGGGATTGGCGGCCACGGCCACGTTGGCTTCCAGACCCAGGCTGGAAACGCGGCATGCCAGGTCGCGGGCAATCTGGGCGGCGGCGCCGAACAGCCGCTCCAGGCCAGCGAGATCAAGAATGACCGTGTCCGCCGCCGTGTCTTCCACACGCGGCGAAAAGGATTGCGCGCCATCCAGCAGGGCGGCGTGCGCGGCGGCTTCTTCCAGCAGCGAGCGTGGCCGGAGCGCCACCCCGGGACAGGCTTCGGCTTGCAGTTTGGTCATGCCCGGCTCAACCCCGCAGTCGCGCGCCGGTTCATTGGCGGCAAATACTTTGACCAGCGGCGGCTTGCCGGCAAGCACGGCGACGGCTTGTTGGCGCAGCCTGGGTTCGGCGCGCACCACCGCTTCCACGGGAAAATTGGGAACGAAAATACAGGCAAATGTCATAACAAACCAGGAGTCAGGAGTCAGGAGCTGGTAGTCAGTTACCCAGCAGTCAGCCCACAAACGAGTTTGCCCAGGCCGCGCGCGTCTGAAATTGCGCGGTGACGGAGCGCGCCGGTTTGCGCTGCAAACGGGCATGCACCAGTTCAGCCTTTACCGGCAATATCCGCAGGATGTGCGCGTGCGCCGGCGCCTTGCAGTTGGAAATTGACTGCGGCACCGGCGGGGCGCCGGCTTGAATCGGGCACTTCTGAAAGAACGTTTCACTGGCTGAGTGCTGAATGCTGAGTGCTGAATGCTGGTCCGCAAATGCTGAGCGCTGCTGTTCGAACGCTGTCGGCTGCATTTTCAGCACCAGCGAAGCGCAGGTCTTGGCATAGGGCTCCTGCTCCAGCACCAGCAGCACAGTGGGCGTATTCTCCACAGCGCGGCGGAAGCGGAACCAGGAAGCCAGCGGAATGCGGCGGGCAAAACGCGGCGGCACGTCCGCCAGGTCCACCACCACCATCCCAAAGCCGCCGCTTTGCAGCAGCAGGTCGGTGGTTTTGAGGACCTGGGCGAGGCGGGAATCCCAGCTGCATGATTTACGATTGAAGATTGACGATTGACGATTGGAAAAACAGTGGCCCGTGGTCAGTGGCCAGCGGCCAGCAAAGGGCGATTGACGATTGACAATTTTCGATTGCCTATTGGACCCGCGTTCTTCCGCGTGTATCTGCGGCAGGGAAATTGAGCGTTGGCCGCCGGCCGCTGGCAGCTGGTTTTGCGATTGGCAATCGTCAATCTTCAAATCGTCAATTGCTTTTGTCTCCCCGGGTCTCAGTGGCGGATTTTCGCCGCAACGGATCCACAGCAGGCGCCGCAGGTCCATGGCGGCGGACTCGGGATGCAGGCTGTCGCCCGCATCCACCAGGGCGCAGACTTCCTGGCGGCGGGTAGCTTCGGCCAGGGCAGAAAGCATCATGCTGGTGCGTCCGGAAGAGGCGGCACCAAAAATTTCGGTCAGCGCGCCGCGGGGTAAGCCGCCGGTAAGAGCGTCAATTTCGGCAATGCCGCTGGGCACGGTAGCCGGCGCGGGCCGGACTTCCAAGCGTGATCCGGGTACCACGCCGCGAGGCAGTTCCAGCAATCGGCCGCGGCCGGGTTCGGGGAAGGGCGTTTGCAACGCCAAAACTGGCGACGGCAATGGAGCGCGAATGACGGCGGAAGACATAAGGAACCTCGGAATGACGGCTGGGGGATGGCGAGCCAGCTACTTTCGCTTTTTGTTCGCCTAATAAGAATTGTGCCCCGGACTTCCAAGGTTGTCAAGCGGCCAGATGCCGGTGGCCACGGGTCTTTCGGCTTCTTTCGATATCGGCTTTGGACGGTTAAGTTAAATCTATACTGACCAAGAATCCAGAGCAGAGCTGACGGCAGAGAGCCGACGGCCGGAGAGCCCACAACCAATGACCAAGAGCGAACCCCCCAGTACCGAGGTGCTGCGTCCCACCGAGCGCTTCTCCGATCGAGTTGCCGACTATGTCCGCTACCGTCCCGGGTATCCTCCGGAACTGCTGGAATGCCTGCGGCGGAATTGCGGGCTCAGGCCGCAGTGGGTGGTGGCTGATGTCGGCTCCGGCACCGGCCTGCTGGCTAAAGTTTTCCTGGAGAACGGCAACCGCGTGTTCGGCGTCGAGCCCAATGCCGCCATGCGGGCTGCCGGCGACGAATTCCTGCGCGGCTTCGACCAATTCACCAGCCAGGAAGGCCGCGCCGAGGCCACCGGGTTGCCGGTGCACAGCGTGAACCTGATCACCGCCGGGCAGGCTTTCCACTGGTTCGACCGACAGCGAACTCGCACAGAATTTGAACGTATTCTGAAGCCAGGCGGCTGGGTGGTGCTGGTGTGGAACGAACGCCTGACCTCAACCCCTTTCCTGGCCGACTACGAGCAGTTGCTGCACCGCTACTCGCCCGACTACCCCAAGGTGGACCACCGCAACGTGGAGGAGGCGGCGCTGGGGGAATTTTTCCATCCCGGCCGTCTCCGTCAGGACACATTCTTTATGCGGCAGCAATTCGATTGGGAGGGCGTGCGGGGGCGCTGGTTGTCATCTTCCTATGTGCCCGCCGCCGGGCAGCCGGGACATGATGAGATGCGCGGCGAGTTGAAAACAATTTTCAGCCGCTACCAGCAAGATGGGCTGGTGGATTGGGAGTACAAGACCAGGGTCTATTACGGCAGATTGGAGGAGTAAGTTTTCGAGTTTTCAGATTCGAGTTTTCAAGTTTCAGGTTGCAGAAGATGCGAGGTTTCGAGGTTTCAAAGTTTCGTGGAGGGCAGTTGCGGCTTGGCAAGCCGGCGATCTTTTGAAACCCTGCGAAACCTTGAAACCTTGAAACCTAGAAACCCCGCGAACTGGCTTTGGTGAGCCTTGTTATAATCAAGAGGTCTCGCCGAGTGGCGCTATCGTCTAGGGGTTAGGACGGAAGATTCTCAATCTTCAAACCCGGGTTCGATTCCCGGTAGCGCTACCAAACCTTCCACTTAGCTTAGATACCCTGTTTTGACGCGGGTTTTGGCAGGGCAGGTTCACTTTCTCTTTTGTCTCTGGGGTCTCGGGAATCCATCGCAGTTCCTTGCTGTCATGGACAGTAAGTGGACAGTAAGACGGGGTTGGGAGGGGGGTTCTAGGGGTGAGGAA
>DATGGJ010000281.1:0-4359 GCA_035308585.1 Terriglobales bacterium | reverse complement strand
GCTCTTCGGTGTGCGCCACCCACGGATTGTCCCGCCAGTTGTCCAGCGAAGCGAACCACAGGTTCCAGTCGAAGCGCGGCTGGTAGGGCGCGTAAATCCCGGGCGGCTTCGCCGGATCCTGCGGCTTGTAGCGGAACGGGTATGCCTTCCAGGTTTTGCCGTCGTAAGAGCCTTGGAACTCGATTTCGTAGCGGGCCCGAGTCATCACCGCGAACAGGCCATAGCGGTTGGCGATGCGAAAGGGCTCCAGGGCCGCCACCGGCGCCGTGGGCAGCGGCAGGTGGGGAAAGAACATCCACAGCAGCAGAACAGCAGTCACATAAAAAATCCAGCTGAGCGCGGCCGCCGTAATGGCCAGGCGGATGGCGGAAAGGTGCTGCCGCAACCGGATAAACCGGCCCCCACCGCCATCCACAACCGGCTCGGCCGGCAGTTGGGCGGGCGGGGTGCCGGCCAGCCTGCCCTTCAGCCAGGCGGCTGCGCTTCGCGGCCGCACCAGCGCCAGCGCCCCATCATCCAGCAGCAGGAACCCCAGGCTCAGCACCAGGTAATTCAGGAAAGTGTAGTTGGCGGTCAGGATGATGCAGATTTCAAACGGCGTCACGATCAGGAAAACCAGCGCCCGCAGCCGCCGCCAGGGTACAAACATAAGGAACACAATTCCCAGTTCCACCGCCAGGGTCAGGCCGACGGTGAATGCGTGAAACCAGTGCGGCAGGTGCTGCGCGTACCAGCCAATCCAGGTGGGCAGCGGGCCGTTCTGGTAATACTGGTCCATGGCGGTGAAATGCCGCCACTGCGGGTCGCCGCTGAGCAGCTTCACGCAGCCGGATTCGAAATAGATGCGGAACCACTCCCATTGCAGCAGGAACAGCGCCGCCCGCGAAGGTGGATGGCCGCGGCCCAACCCCGGCCGCAAGCCGGGGGCGGCAAAAAATAACGCGATAAAGCCCGCCTCCAGCAGCATGCCATCCGACTGGTAGCTGGAAAAATCCTGCAACGCCGCCACAAACGAGAGATAGGAAACAAAACAGACCAGCAGCATGGCCCGCGGCCACAGGTTGAGGATCAGCAGCACCGCGGCCGCCATCCCGATCCAGCACATGAGCTTCAGCGCCAGGTCGCTGCTGCTCAGCCAGAACACGGTGGGCGCGTACCAGTAGCGCTCCACTGTGCCCAGGTGCTGGGCCAGGTAGCGCAGGTAATCATTCGCAGGGAGAATGCCGTTGGGTCCGATCAGCCCGGTCACCTGAAAAAGCAGGGAGAAGAAAGCGGAATAGTAGATCAGCCCCAAAGCGCGCAAGAAAATCCAGCGCGCGCCCAAGTGGCCTTCTTCGCCGCTGGGGCCAGCTCCAAAAAGCCAGCGCACAGGGGAAACCGTGCTGTCAGGCATGCAGGGAGTTTATAACGGGTGAGACTTACGTGGGCACAGGCGCCCTCGCCTGTGCGGCGGGCGAAGCTGGACAGAGGCTAGCCCGGCCGGTGGAACAGGGCGATAAATTCCACGATCAGAATGATGACCACCAGCACTTCAATGGCGAAGGCGCGCGCCTGGTGGAACTGGTCCACCATGAAGCGGTAGAGGTCTTCGGCGGTGCGGATCTTCTGGTTGACCAGGTTCTTGTAATCAATCACGCCCACCTTGGCGGCGGCCACGCGGTAGAGACGTGCGGAGAACATGTCGCTCAGGAACTTGATGGCGTTATCAGCGCGCTCCGAGAGCTCCGTCACATCCAGCAGCACGGTGTGCAGGCGGGTAGCCTCGCGAGCCAGGCGCCAGCGCCGCCATAGCCCGGTGCCGCGGTCCAGCGAACGGTAAACTCCCTCCAGTTCGCGAGTCAGCAGTTCATCGTAATGGCGGAACTCCAGCAGCTGCGAGTTGGCGTACTCCAGCAGCTCGGTGGCGGTTTCCGCCCCGACCGCGCTGTCATAAACGAAGGCGGCATTCCAGCCGATAACGGCCAGGTCATTGGGATAGTAGGAAATGCTCGACTGCAGCACCTCGTTGCGTTCGTTGTCGGAAATGGCCCCGGTTTCGCCGCGCACAATTTGCGCGATGGCCCCGCCCTGCTTAGCCAGCAGCTCCGAGGCTGAGGGGTTGCCGGCCACCTGCCGCGCCTGGAAGATGAAATAGTCCTCGCTCAGCCACGTCGGATAGGGTTTCACCAGCGCGGCCCGGGCGCGCTCCAGCTTCTGCCGGGCTATGGCGCTGGCATGGCGGTCGAAATCTCCCTCCCACATCCAGCTGCTGGCCAGTTGTGCCAGGGTCTGCCACTCTCCCGCAAAGGGCAGTTCGAAAATGATGCTTACCACCCCGTAGTCGTAATACTTAATCTGGGCCTCCAGGCGCTCCCCGTGGGCCAGGACAATGGGCTCCACCCGCTCCACCACCGGCGGCCGGGCAAAGCGCACATAAGCCGGGGCGGCGCTCTTGAAGGCGGGAGCTACCGGCCGGGCTCCCACAATGCGCCGCACCTCGTCCAGGTGAATCTCCTCACACACATCGTAGAGGATCATCACCAGGATGGAGCCCTGCACCGGCACCAGGGCGGGCACAACTTCCTGAGCCTGGCTCTGTACAGACGGCTCGGGCAACGACTGGATGTGCGCCTGGTCCTGGGTCGGAATGGCTACCTGCTCCGGCATGGCAATCCGTATTATCCCGTTCCGGGACAGGACCAGGCAACGGGTAAACCGGCCTTATTCTAGCTAAGCCATTGTTAATAAAACGGTTATATTGCCAGGCTGCGCACTGCCTTGCCTCGGGAACGGTGCTGGACTGCGAGCCCGGAGGCGGCTGTTAGACTTACGGCTGATGATTCCGGGATTTGCCACCGCCGAAGGTACCGCGCGTTACCGCGACCGCTTTCCCAAGTTGCGCGATGCCGGACACTTCCGCCGCCCGCAGGCGGTGCCCGGGGTGGGCGAGCTATGGCTCTCCTCGGTCGGCCTCGGAACCTACCTGGGTGAGGCCAACGAACAGGTTGACGCCCAATACCGGGCGGCCATCGCCACCGCCCTGCGCTCCGGCATCAACCTGCTCGATACCGCCATCAATTACCGCCACCAGCGCTCGGAGCGCGCCATCGGGACCGTATTGGCCGAACTGGCGGCCGGCGGCGAGCTGCGGCGCGATGAAGTCCTGGTCTGCACCAAGGCCGGCTTCCTCGCCTTCGACGGCGATATGCCCGCCGACATGCGCGGCTACTTCATGCGCGAATATGTCCAGCCCGGCATTCTTGACCCCCAGCAGGTCGCGGGCGGCAGCCACTGCATGGCGCCGCGCTACCTGGCCGACCAGATCGAGCGCTCCCGCCGCAATCTGGGGCTGGAGACCATAGACGTCTTCTACATCCATAATCCCGAATCGCAGCTGGCTGAGGTGGAGCGTCCGGGCTTCCGGGAACGGCTGCACGCCGCGTTTGGCATGCTGGAGGAAACGGTCAAGCAGAACAAAATCCGCTATTACGGAGTAGCCACCTGGAATGGACTGCGTCTGCGGGAGGAGGAGCGGGATTACATCAGCCTGGCCGCCCTGCTGGATATCGCCCGCGCGGCGGGAGGCGAGCAGCACCATTTCCGCTTCCTGCAGCTGCCCTTCAATTTGGGGATGACCGAGGCTTTCGCCCGCGCCAACCAGTTGCTGGATGGGGAAAGAATGTCAGTAATCAAAATGGCCGCCCGCGCCGGACTGGCGGTGGTAGGCAGCGCCACCCTGCACCAGGGGCAGCTGATTCGCAACCTGCCCGATTTCGTGCGCCATGGTTTGGGCATGGCCGGAGACGCGGCCAACGCCATCCAGTTTTCGCGTTCCGCGCCCGGCCTGACCACTTCCCTGATCGGCATGGGTTCCCCCGACCACGTCCTCGCCAACCTGGAGCCTGCCTCGCATCCCCCCACCCCGCCCGAGCAATGGGCCAAGCTGTTTGGCGCGCGGTGAGGCAGTGGCGCCAGTAGGCAGGCTTGGCCTTTATTTGCACCCTGATCTGAAAGACAGGACTGCGCCAATAGTCGCGCAAAAAATGAAATAGGCGGCAGCCTGGGTCGCAAGCTGCCGCCCTTCAGTTGAATTCAGCTCACTGGCAGGCGCTGAAAGTCAGCGTGCCCACATTCTGCGACGAGCCCCCGGTTACGATCACCGAGTTGCTGACGAAATCCGCCGGAGTACACGATGGAGTGCCGTCAGAGAGGGCGGCGGGTTCCCCGTCCACCGCATAATTCACCGAGCTGATGGGTGTTGGCGCCGGAGCATACCCGGTAATGGGGTTTCCTGTAGTGAACGCTGCCACCTGCGGCAGCGCCGCCGGCACTGCCAACGTGAAGCTTGCGCATAGCGGGCCGCAGTTGGCTAGGCTGGTT